>JAKSRL010000001.1 GCA_024403635.1 Lachnospiraceae bacterium
CCCGTCAGCGGGGTGAGCAGATGCACGTGGATTTTTTGGAGAAGTATTATCAGGAAATGACGGAAAAGAAAGAAAACCATATGGGATGAATATTTGCTCAAAGAACAGACCGCCAGGGATGAGGGAGAATGCCTGGTGGTCTGTTAATAATAAGATTAAAGAAAAGTAATTTTTTGGGGAAAAGAGATGAAAACTGCGCAAAACGTCAGAGAGATGTCAGTGCAGATTTTTTATTTAATATGCCAGTTAGTAAAGAAAGACAGAGCTAGGATATTTTTTACTGACAGCTATGTGAAAGAGAGAAGATGGATTGTGAAAAAGATATTCGTTATTTTCGGAACACGACCGGAAGCAATCAAGATGTGCCCCCTTGTTAAGGAAATGAGAAAACATGCGGAACTAGAAACGGTTGTCTGTGTTACGGGCCAGCACCGTGAAATGTTGAAACAGGTGCTGGAAGCCTTTGAAATAGAGCCGGACTACAATCTTGACATTATGAAAGCCGGCCAGACATTGTTTGATATTCAAACAAGCGTTATGGAAAAAATCAAACCTATTCTGGAAGCAGAAAAGCCGAATGTTGCGTTGGTTCACGGAGATACCTCTACGGCATATGCTGCAGCTCAGGCGTGCTTTTATCTGGGGATTCCCGTGGGCCATGTTGAGGCAGGACTCCGTACATATAACCTGCAAAGCCCATTTCCGGAAGAATACAATCGTCAGGCAATCGATATCATCAGCAAATATCTGTTTGCACCGACGGAGCATGCAAAAGAAAACTTGCGAAAGGAAGGGAAGAATCCGGAGAACATCTATGTGACTGGAAATACCGTCATTGACGCTTTGCGCACGACGGTACGGGATGATTTTCAACACCCAGAACATTCACAACCGGCGGACATCAGAATGAGACTGCATACAGCTCCTCGGACAGAAAATCTCGGTGATGCAAGGACGCAGATGATCCGCGCCATACGGCGTATCGTTGACCGATATGAAGATGTTAAAGTGGTTTATCCGATTCATATGAATCCCATTGTTCGAAAAACTGCCCACGCGGTCTTTGACGGAACAGACCGCGTTCATCTGATTGGGCCGCTTGATGTGATTGAGTGCCATAACTTTATGGCTCGCAGCTTTCTTGTAATGACAGACAGCGGTGGAATCCAGGAGGAAGCGCCGAGTCTTGGGAAACCAGTTCTTGTCATGCGTGATACAACGGAGCGTCCGGAAGGTGTAGAGGCAGGAACAGCAAAGCTGGTGGGTACCGAGGAAGAAACTATTTTCAGAGAAGCATGCAGACTGCTTGATGAGGAAGCGTATTATCAGCAAATGGCACAGGCGGTGAATCCATATGGAGATGGACATGCCTGTAGAAGAATCGTAGATGCACTGATATAAAAGATAGAAGGAAAGATTGTACATGAAAACACGAGATCAGCGCTTTGGCGCTGGAGCAAAAAAAAGCAGATCATACCATTATACAAAGAACAGCATGCTTAAAAGAATCCTTTTTATTGCAATTACCTTTATCCCATTTTTGGGCATGTTATTTTACGGAAACGGAATGGTTTCCGAGTGGATTTCAAAATGGGCAGGAAAGATGATGCAGACCGGCTTGGGAATAGAATCTACTGTGCAGGAAATGGATTTTATTCCGTTCTTCAAGCTGAGATATCTATCCGTTGAGGGCAGTCTGCCAACGCGGCAGCACATTCTCATTGCCGGAATTGCCTGCATAGTCCTTATGTTGCTGGTATTCTTTTTTGGAAAAGGCCAGAGCCCGCTAACTTTCTTTGGGGTGATTTCTATTATCATCTTGTTGATTTCTACTATATATTTTTACTTTTGGGGAGACAGATTCCCTTATTCTCTGACAAGGTATGCAAGCCTTTATATGACCCAGCAGATTGTCTCATGGCTGGCTATCGGCTTTATTTTGTCGATGGTGTTGGCACTTTATAGCAAAGCCTTACTTCCCGCAATTATTACCTATTACGGTACGCTGGCTTATTGCTTCGTTCTTGGAAGTCTTCGATACCTGTTTTATCTGATCTTCCTTCACCATGCAAGTAGTCTCTACATGGCTACACTTTTCTTTACGTTTGGTGTTTTCTGGGATTTTCTGTTTGTTGTGTGCATATTCTCCATGTTTTCCAGCAGACTGAGCGGCAGGTATAAAAAAAGAGGTGACGAAATATGGCAGTACTGATTCTGATTTTGAAAATATATTGCGTGTTCATCGTTGTGCTGATGACGGTATATTCCATCCGGCATTATGTACTGACAGATAATCGCCTTCACAAGCGGCAACGAATTGCTTATGGTGATATCTATGACAGCGAACTGCCGTATGTTTCCGTGCTTGTTCCGATGCACAACGAGGAAAAGGTTTTAAATAACGTGCTGTCATCCCTGCTTGCATGTGACTATGACAAAGACAGGATGGAGATCATTGCCATCAACGATCACTCGGATGATAAAACTGCGGAAATGCTGGATGCATGGCATGAGAAGTATCCGTTTATCAATGTCCTGCACCGACGCAAGGGCAATCAGGGACGAGGAAAAATGTACGGTCTGAATGATGCCATGGAAATCGCAAAAGGCGATGTTATCATCGTCTTTGATGCGGACTATACACCGTCTACCGGACTTGTCAGAAAACTTGCTATGGCGTTCATCGACCCGACGGTAGGAGCGGTCATGGGCCGCGTTATTCCAAGAAATGCGACAAAGAACCATCTTACTTCCTTCCTGAATCTGGAACGAATCGGCGGCTATCAGGTGGATATGCAGGCGCGCTATAATCTGGGATTGATTGCATAATATGGGGGCACTGTCGGCGGTTTCCGGAAAAACTTCATTATGGAATCCGGAGGATTTAATACCAGAGTCCTTGCAGAAGATACGGAGCTTACTATGCGCCTTTACACAAACGGTTATCGTGTTGTTTATGATAACAGCGCAGAGTGTTATGAAGAGGTACCTGAAACATGGAAGGTTCGTGGAAAACAGATCCGCCGTTGGTCAAGAGGCCACAATGCGGTCATGTTCCGTTACTTTGGAAAAACGATCTTGTCGAGATACCTTAACTTTTGGCAAAAGATTGACGCATGCCTTTTTCTTGCCTGCTATCTGGTCCCGTTTTTATTTGTGCTTGGAATGGGTGCAAGCATAGCCTTGTTTTTCTTAAACGAGATGAGAATTGGAAATAGCTGGCTGCTGCTGATTTTTATCGGTCTTTATAATACATACGGAAATTTTGCTGCCTTCTATGAGATATCCAGCGGCGCAGTTTTAGATGGCGTGGAAGATGCACAGCTTGCGCTCCCGATGCTGAGCGTTTTGTTCTACTATAATATGTGGCATATTTCCTTGGGCTTCTTTGAGGCTGTTCCGAAAGGTTCAGTGGAACAAGACGGAAAGGTTTGCGGAAACGCCGGAAGGGAATATTCAGTTTCCTTTGGCGGCGGATGAAAACGCAGGAGTTAAAACATCGGAAGAGGAGCAGATAACAGCGTCAGGAGGTGCAAGATGATCTGGATATACCTTGGAATATTTATCGTGCTGATGGCTGCTCCGTTTCTTCTGAGTTGGTATTATACCGGGAAAAAGAAAAGAACGATACTCGCCCTTTCCGATGATAGCAGTGATATTCCTTTCCACAATAGTAGCAGGCATATGACGAATTCGGAGAATGTGATAAAGATGGAACGTCTTGATGCGCCGGCAGAAAGCGTCTACGAAGAACCGCTTTTCATTGAAGGCAATGCTTCTTTTGGTAAAAACGCAAAGCTATCTGCCGCCCACGCAAAGACGCTGACACTTTCTGAGCAAGGTTATGTCACTTCTTTCCTGAATGCGGATGAGTATCTTTCCGTTGGCGAAGGATGTATCCTCATGGGAAGCACAGAGTGCCATGGCAATATGGATATTGCAAACGGAGTCTCGTTCTATGATCTTTTTGCTCGAAAAATACGCTTCTCTGGAGGACCTTATGAAGCAGGTTCCGATAGCGAAGAAAGAAAGGATTTGATTGTTGGAGCGAAGGAGTATGTTATGGGGGATATATCCACTGAAAACGATATTGAATTGGACAATGACACAGTCGTCTTCGGAAATGTTATTTCACAGAAAAGCATAAAAATCGGATCTGGATGCCACATCAAAGGAAATGTATTTGCACAGGAGTGCATTGAAATACATGAAAATGTGACAATCGGCTCAGAAAAACAAGTTAAGTCTGTTGTCGCAGGTGATTCCCTTCTTCTGTTCGGTCCCAGCACGGTGTATGGACGTGTTCGTGCCATTAGAGGTGGAAGGGTGACAGAGCAGCAGACTACGATGGAATAATTTTGGACTTCGACCTCCGAAGAATAAAAAGATATTAAAGACAGATTGTGTTATAATATAAAATAATCGCGTCGGGGCTGGCGCGTATATGTAAACAAATGTATTGGAGGTTGTTTTATGAAGCCAAATCAACAAACTGGAATGTTATCCGTTTTTCGTCCTCCTCTGTGTTTCGAACTGGCTGGAAAGCAGTTCTTCATGGAATTCGATGACGGCTATGACCGCATTGCCAACTTCAAGGACCGCAAAACTCTTTCCTTCGGCGTAGTGGGCGAAGAGAAAGAGTTCCCTTATGAATGCCTGAAGATTGCAGACAAATTATACTATGTAAACTTTGAAGATCCGACCATGGAGCCGAGAACCGGTATCACTCTGGTAGTGGATCTGCAGACCGAGTTAGTAACCATGGCGTTAGGCCGCATAGGAACGAACCCGAAATTCCCTGGAATTCCGAGTATCAGCTATGTTTTCGGCGCAATCCGCCGTGCAGATGGAACCATCTCCCATACACGCCACGGCTATACTACCGAACTGATGGGCAAGTCCATCAGCTGGAACTATGGTTACTTCGACATCGCACATGTTTACGCAACCGAGCATTATTATCGTATTACCTTCAGCCCACGTGGACTGGCTCGTGTTTACAAGGGCAGACCGGAAATGCGTTCCTCATCTAAGATGAGCTACGTTGAACCAGGCGACACCTACGAAGACTACTTCACACCGATCAAGATCCGTGACCGCATCTATCTGGTTGGTATCATCGAAGACACCAAAGCAAGAAAGATTGGTAACGGCAACAGCATCCTGGTTCTCATGAACCTGGACGAAATGCATGACGTAGGACGTTCCTTCGGTTCCAACCGTGAAGGCGGCACCGGCAACAACACTTTGGGAGCTTTCGGCGTATGGGTAGACGCTACCGAAATCATGTCCAGAAAGAGTTCCCTGTTCATCCGCTAAAACGTGATTGAAACGCAACTGTGGGGATTTCAGATGGCGTGATTGCCACAACGACTTCCCATTGAATGAGCGAGAACGCAACCGTGGGACCTTCCCATTAGAATGTGACAAAGAAAAGGTGATAGTATGAGTAAGAATTTATTTGATTATATTTCCAACGAAGGCAAGAGCGTTGTTTTCGGCCTGCCGACCACAGAAGAATTAATCGGCAGAGAGGCTGTATACCCATGCGGTGAAAAAATCAGCTTCGGTGATGAGATGGCCATTAAATGCGATGACGACCTGTTTCTCGTTGATGCAGCAGGAAAAATCCTGCTGGTAGAAGAATTAGAAGATTTAAGTCTGAAGGCTCTGGATGCAGAAGATACATGTGCTGGTGCATCCGAACTTCCAGAAGAATTAGAAGGATGGCAGACCGACCTGAGCTTTGCGTCAGGCCATGTGTTGACTGGATTGTTCGCTGATGGCAAGCTGAACCTGCAGCCATCACCAACACCGGAAATTCCGGAAGTTTACCGGACCGAAAAGAAGTATTCCCCGGCAATCGAAGCAGAAGTTGATCTGGGACCGGAATCCTTCCCAGTAGAGACCGTGGCAACCGCGGACAAGAGATACTTATTCCGTTTCCCAGAGACTGGCGAAGTTGTATTCTTCGACGCACGCCGCTTTCTGCTTTATGCGCTATTGAACGGCCGCACGGTTACCGGCTTCGTAGAAATCCCGCCAAAAGACGCAAAATAAGAGGCGCGCAGCGGACATGTGCAAAAAAGGCGCAGTGCAAAGTGAGCACGGCGAGGCGGACATGCGCAAAAAAAATAAAAACGAACTCCCGAGAGCAGATTCTCGGGAGTTTTTTATGTTGTTTACGTTATTTTGACGGGAAAATTCTCCATTTAACCGCATTTTTCGAGTTTGTTCAGCATTTTCCCACACAACGTGCTCGTTTTTATTTCTGGTGGGGGCATAAATGACCTTTTACCCTGGTTTTTTCGCTATTATTCGCTTATTTTCCACATAAAATCACTTATGTATCAGGCCAGTGGGGGTATTTTATGGAAATTCTACCCCCACCAATTAATAAAAAGTACTCGTCATGTGGGCTTATTTGTTTTTCTGGGCTATTTTAGCTTAAAATGCGGTGAATTCACCCCCACTAGCTATGCTTTTACATGCATAGTGTGGGTTGGAGCCTTAAAATTATGTTTTTTCAAGCGGAAACTTTGTTTTTCAGAACGAAGTCGATATTTTCAAGCGGAACTTTTACTGATTTGAGCGGAGACTCTGATAAGCCCATGTTTACGGGACGGCGTCGTACTTCGAGCAGACAAAGGCGGCGGTTTCGGAGGCCTTTGCCAGGCAGGAGTCAATGTCGGAGCTCTTTAGATACTCGCTTAGGAAGGTGGCGGAAAAACTGTCGCCGGCGCCGACGGTGGAAACCACATCCGCAGGAACCGCCGGGCATTGATAAAACAAATTATTTTCGCGGTCATAGGCGTAGGAGCCATTTTCGCCGAGCGTTATCAAAATGATCTTCAGGGCAGGGAATATGTCCGTCATCTGAAGCAGAGTTTTTTCATAAAAGAAGGAGTTGACGATGCCGAGGGCGTCGGTCACGAGCGGGAGTTCTTCGCCGCTGACCTTCAGGATGGTGGCGTGTTCCAGAGCGAAGCGGATGACTTTGTTGGAATAAAAAGGCGCACGAAGGTTGATGTCTACGAAAATTTCCCGGAAGGAGTTGTTGGCAAGAATCGCGCGGAGAGAAGCGAGATTGTAGTCGCTGCGCAGGGCTAAGGAGCCGAAGTAGAGAACCGCTCCGTCTGCGCAAATGTTGCCGTCAACGTCCACAACCTTAAACGCATCAATATCATCCCAAGCGACATCTGTCTGCAGATCATAGCTTGGCAGGCCGGTATCGTCCAGCGTTACCAGGCATGCGCCGGTAGGTAGGAGCGAAGTCTTTACATAGTCCGTGCGGACATTTTTTCCCTGCATCCATTCCAGAGCGTCTCGGCCGTTTTCATCGTCGCCAACAGCGGAGATCATATAAGTCTCGTTGCCTTGCAGAGCGAAGTGGGCAGCAAAATTTAGCGGTGCGCCGCCGATGCATTTGCGCTCCGGATATACGTCATATAGAATTTCTCCAAAAGAATATAGAGCCATATTTTTGTTGTGGGCAATCACCGCGAAATCGCGCGTCTCGCAGTCAGCAAGGGCCCGCGAACCTCAAATCGCGCGTTCATAAAAGTAAAGGCCCGCGAACCTCAAATCGCGCCTCGCAGAAAGCGAAGCCCTGCGACCTTTAATGAAACAGATTAAAATTCGTAACTAAAAGATAAACCAGAAAGATGAGCAGTGGAATGCAAACAACGAGGGCGAGAATCTCCCACCATTTCCATTCTCGTTTGGTGCCGTTGCGCTTCCGGTCGTCGCGCTTTAACAGCGCCAGCGGATCCTTACCGCCGTCCAGGCGCCGGAAAAAATCCTTCAGCTTCTTCATGTCGTCGTCCGTGCAGAAGGTGTTGGCCTCAGTGTCGTCGTGGGCAATCTGGTTGCGGACATGGCGAAGGTGCTTTAAGGTCTTGTAATCATCATTCCAACCGGAAATGCGGCTAGCACCGTAAGACTTCTTCTCCATCTCCCTCAGATAATCGTTGACACCTTCGTTGCTGTGATAAATCTCGCAGCAAAGACGGTTCATTTTTTTATATCCCTCAATAAATCGGTTGTCAATTTTATGCATAGTTGTTCACTTTCTATCGGCCGCCGGTCGTGACGGCAACGCTATTAATTTCTTTTATTATAATACAAAAATGGGTGAATTGGCGCAGAAATTGTAAACACGCGCGCCAAACAAATGCCCAACAAACGTCGACAGAAACCGACGAAGCTCCCGCTTTGCAACCCTCTCCGTTTGCAGTATAATGACCAAAAAGAAAAAAGACAGGACGAACCTATGAATTACTACGACCCAATGTTTTATATCGCGTCCGAGAAAATGCCCTTCACCATTCGTATTGAAGTGTGGTTGAAGGAAGAGACAGTGGATCCGGATATTCTGACCTATGCCATCAGCAAAGCGATTCAGCGCTATCCATATTATGCCATTCAGGTGGAAAAGCAAACCATAACGACAGACGGCGAGCCAAGGGAAGAGCTGGTCACGGTGCCGAATGAACGACCAATCGTCGTATATCCCGGCCCGAATGTGTACCCGTTAGGTAGCCCGGAAGTGAATTATCACATGCTGGCCTTGTCCTATTATAAAAACCAAATCTATTTCTATGCCAGCCATGTCTTCACCGATGGCAGCGGCTATTTCCCATACATCAAAACCGTGCTCTACTATTACCTTTGCAAGCGCCACAACGTAGAGTTGGATTCCACCGGCATCCGCCTGGCGGGAGAACCGTTCCTCGCGGGCGAAGTAGGCAACCCGTACCCAGAAGAGAAAATGGCAGTGGCAGAGCCATTAGGGAAAAGCAAAGAATTGAACTGCTTCCGCCTGAAAGACGGAGGCTATGTGACAGACCACGACGCCACCGTGTTCCGGTTTCGAGTGAACAAAAAAGACATGTTGGAATTCAGCGAGGACCACGACGGCAGCCCATGGGCTCTGCTTTCTTCTTTGATGGTGAAAGCTATTTGGGACCTGCATCCGCAAGAGGAGAAGGACATCGTCAGCGCACCATCCTTTAATTTGCGGCCGGGGCTGGGCAACAGCTCCAACTACCGCATGTTGTGTCGCGCACTGAAATTATCGTATCCGAAAAAAGTGAAAGACTGGCCGATTCTGAAGCTGTGCACCATTTCTCGGACGATGTTGGCGTTGCAAAGCCATCCGGATAACGTGCTGGTCTATGCCCAAAAGATGCGGCAGCGCATGGAAGAAATTTTGGCCATTCCGAGTCTGGAAGAGAAGAAACGAATCATGGGCGAGATGGCCCTGAAAGATTCCATCGACAACACCTTCTCCATCAGCTATGTAGGCCGAATCGACCTGGGAAGCATCGAGCCATACCTGGACGCCATCTACAACCTGACGGATGGATCCACCTACGAAACCGCATTCATTGAAGTCTCTGCGGTTAACGACAGCTTCGACATCGCCTTCCTGCAAGGCTTCTCGTCAGACGTATACTATGAAGCGCTTTTAGATCAACTAAGCAAATACGGCCTCTTCTTCAAAAAAGAGGGCAGCAGCGCCCTAACAGTACCGAAAATCGTTTTGCCTTAGTCCATACGTAAAGAAACCCGCTGAAAAACGTTTCAGCGGGTTGTTTTTTGTTAACTAAGTTCCAACATCCGGTTGGTCAAAACATCGCATATTTGAAATTACGCCTCAAACTCTGCGTCGTCGATGAAGCACTCCATCTCCTCGATCTCCTCCTCGGAGTAATTGGAATCGTAAGCATACATGCTGACAAATGACAGCAGTTCCGCCTCCAAAGCGTACTCCTGATAATTTTCCGGGTTGGTCTCCTCCGCATCGTAGAGGAAAAGAGCCGGATAGTAGTCCTCTTCCTCGTCGCCGTAATAGCCTAGCCCTACGCGAACGCTAATCTCCAAATCAGGAATCACAATCCGCAACGGATATGTAAACAGCTGGATGTCATTCTCCCGGATGATTTCGTATGGCTCCAACTCTTCGTAAATTCCGCCGTATTCCTCGTCCAGCTCTTCTAATATTTCCGCATATTCCGATAATTTAAATCTATATTTCATAAGGGGCTCCTTCAATTCCGTATTCTTTGCTGTATGCTGAGCAGGGGTGCATTTTTAAAACCATTTTTTCCATTTGCCGATGATGGCAAAAATCAAAACAACTACGATAGAGAGAATAATGACATAGATATAACCAAATCTCCATGTAAACTCCGGCATAGACTGAAAGTTCATGCCGTACCATCCGACGATGATCGTCAGCGGGAAGAAAATGCTGGTGAGGACCGTAAAGATCTTCATCGTATTGTTCATGCTGTTGTCCAGGTAGGAAGAGTAGGCGTCCTGAAGGTGTTCCACTGTATTTTTCAGGTTGCCGGTATCTTCACGAAGACGCGCAATACGTTTGGAAACATTGTCAACATAGATGATGTTGGAATCATCGAAGATTCCGTTATCATTTTCAACGACGGCGTCGGTAATATCCAAGAGCTGTGCATAATAGGAGTGGCGTTTGGAAAGCAGTTTTTTCGTTTTCAGCAGCTGCAGGTTGAAATCCTTTTCGATTTTCTTTTCAAAAAGAGTTTCCTCCTGCTCGGAAAGCTCGGACTCAATAGCTTCCAACACGGTATAATCATCCGCAAGAAGCGAGTCTAAAAAAGCAGAGAGAATTTTTTCGCAGCTGGTTTTTTCCGCTGGGTATTTTTGGAGCGCCGACATATACTTCGCACGTGTAGAGCCGTCCACATCACAGATGTCGATCACCAGCATCAGGTTATGCTTCATATAAAGGGCGATGCAATCGTCCGCTTCTTCATGTTCGTTCATGATCCGCAGCTCCGTAAACGTATAATCAATATGAACCTCAACGCCTGAACGGAAAAAAGAGCTGGCATTTTTGCACGCTACGATGGTACTCTCATCAAATCGAAACAGGGAGTTCAGCTCACAAAGCTCATCAATATTCAAATATCCGACGGTCAAAAAAATCGGGTTGATATTTTCTGCAGAAATTTCTTCCATTCCGTTTTTTGTTATTTGAAAAAACATGCATACCTCCAAAAATCAATCGTAATGATGTTCTCTTCTCGCATTGTAGCATAAAATGAGAGTGTTCGGTAAAAATAAGTGTTGGTTCTGTTTCGGTGAATTCCATGATATAGAACCAACAAAAGCCCATAAAAAGGGCAGATACGACAATGCATCGCATCCGCCCTCTGTAACTACTCAGTTAAGTTGTTTCTGCTTTATTCCGGTTAGTTTTTCCTTTTTCTGAAATAAATCAAGCTTCCGATTAATGCAGCTCCGCTAATACACAAGAGAGCAAACCAAAGAGTAAGGTTGTTGCTGTCTCCGGTTTTAGGATAGTCAGGATCATCCGGAGTAGGCGTAACATTTCTCGTATTGATGAATGTTGCGGTCATCGTATCGTCACCGACGATGGTACCTTCCTCACCGGTTTTGGTGGTTACATATCCATCTGCAGTGTAGTCCTTCTCGCTTACTGTGTATGCTGTTCCGTTTGGGAGCTCGGTTGCAGTCTTGCTTTCCCCATCTTTCAGGGTGAAGGTAGCTACGCCATTTTCAAAGGTCATATCTCCGTAGGTTCCATTGATTGAGGTATCGTCCAGTGTAACTGTGAAGTTGAACTCCTTGGTCTTGCTTGCCGAATTACCTTCGACTGTCTTGCTGACGGTCAGATCACCGTAGGTATTGCGGGTATTGGTAAATGCTGCGGTCATCGTATCGTCGCCGACGATGGTACCTTCCTCACCGGTTTTGGTGGATACATAACCTTCGCGGGTGTAGTCACTTTCGCTTACGATATATGCTGTTCCCTCAGGAAGCCAGGTCGCAGTCTTGCTTTCCCCATCTTTCAGAGGGAAGGCGGCTACGCCGTTTACAAAGGCCATATCTCCATAGGTTCCGTCGATTGAGGTATCGTCCAGCGTAACTGTGAAGTTGAACTCCATATCCTTATCACAGTCATTACCATCGACTGTCTTGGAAACAACAAGTGCACCACGAGCAACAGGTGTGTGCGTATTGTTGATGGTATAACCTGAGGCTTCACTGCCGGAGATGATTGTATGATAACCGTCTACGGTATTCTCCGTAACAGAATAGAAAATTTTGTTTCCGTCTGGGTCAAATACATTAAGGTCAGTGAAAACATCTTCCCAGTGGTTGTCCTCGTTAAGAACAAGAGTTTTACCGGTAGGTTTGAGGTCTGCAAGAAGGTTAACCGTTACGCTTTCTGGGCGGATTCCATCCCGGTCTTGTTCATCGTGCCAGATCTTGTTTACTGAAATGCTGGTCTGTTCTGGCGTATAAGTGTTTGTTATACTATAGTTACTTTGGTTATAGGAAGGAGTGTAGTTCGGCACATTTACCTCGGAAATGGAGTAGACAATTTCTGTACCGTGGTCATATTTATCCAAATCAGTAAAAGTCCATTTCCATCCGTCTGCTTCCGTGACAGTCTTTGTTTCCTTTACAACACCGTCAGCGTGCAGGAAAACCGTAATACTTGTTGGACGATCCTCCTCGAGATTGTCCCCATGATTCCAAGTCTTTTCTCCTGAAACAGAAATGTGCTGGACCTCGTGAGTATTGGTGATGATGAAGCCTACGGTTTTGCCTGCGTCATCTACCTGTGGCTCACAGTCTGATGTATAACCGTCCACAGGAACTTCTTCCACCGTGTAAATAATTTGTTTCCCGTCTTTTTTCTCAACAAGGTCTTCAAATTCGCCGCTCCAGTTGTTATTCTCCGTGAGTGTGATAGCCTTTTCGGTGTCAATTCCATCTGCAAAAAGCTTGACGGTTACGGAGCTAGGGCGGAGTCCATCGTGATTGGCGGAGTCATTCCAAGTCTTTTCAACGTTAATGCTTGTTATGCCAGGTGTGTAAGTATTGGTAATATTGTATCCCTGATAGCTTGCGGAATAGTCCGGAACATATCCCTCGTCAACGGTATATATAATCTCAGTGCCGTCTGGATCAAACTTTGGCATATTAGGGAAGGAATAAGCCCAATTGCCTGCTGGATCTGGCTGCACAGTCAAGGTCTGTTTTATCTCACCGTTTGCATGAAGATGAACGGTAATGCTTGTAGGGCGCTGATTCTCAGGATTGTCACCGTGAATCCAGGTCTTATAGCCGCTGATGGTAATCGTTTCGTCTGCTGCGTGAAGTGTAGCTCCTCCAGTAAAATCAGCAGTAGTGATACCAACGCTGAGCATGGTCTGGAATGGGTGCAGAACATAGCCCTGTCCGTCACCTTTATCACCGATACCCTTTTCGTTCGTCACGTATTGCGTAATGTTGGTAGGAACCTTGGCAGAGCCTGTAATGCTGATGGACTGTCCTTCCGCAGAAGGGCCGTGCTCGGTCTGCAGATAGAAAGTCTCTCCACCGTAGACGGTATAACCGAGAATAACAAATTCGCCGTCTATAAAATCCCAATTCGGGGAAATCTCAAAACCGTCTTTGTCCAAAATGACTACGCCGTCTGGAACTGTGACGTTATACATAATCCGAAAGCCATCGGGATTTGTGATTGACAATGCGTCGGTCTTCCAGTATTCGCCGTGCTTTGCAAAGGTGGTACTACCGATCACGTCGGGAGTAAATGAATCAGGAAGCTGCGGAAGTGGATCGCCGTGAAGCGCATAATCAATAAGTGCATTGTAGGCATCATCCCATCCTGGAATATCTGAGCCGGAACTTTCCATAATTGGAGTAAAGTGGGTATTTCCAGGAACGTTCCAAGTAGTCATCAGTGTCCAGATGAGCCCTTGTGTCAAATTGGATGCCATTTCCGATGCCGATGCTGCATCATAAGACTCATACAGAGGTGCCAAGGCGCCTACGGCATCATAAGGGTAGCCGGCAAAAAGGACTCTCTGAATAATAGCCTGCTGTTCCGCAGTCAAAAGATCAATAGAAGCTGCTTCTGTATAATGTGTCGGTGGATTTGCGTATCCTTCTCCGGTAACCGGCCATAGATAATCATACTGCATACAGTAGATGACTCTATGCACACCGTTTACGAGAACATCTTTCTGCGTTTTTCCAGGGATATGTTCCATTGTGAATGATTCACCTGAAGCATCAGCTGCAAATGCCATCGTTGGAGCAAGCGATAAGCACAACATAACGCAGAGAAGGAGAGAAAGAATTTTCTTTTTCATTTTGTTTTCCTCCTGAACATGTATTTCGTATTGTGGGGGACTTGGGATGGAAAATACCCTCCCATATTGGGTTTTATATCCCTAAAAAGCAGAGATATCTCTATCATATAATAGTACACAATTTGGGTTAAAATATAATGTGTGGCTTTGCACCATGTCTAAGACAAAGACACACAAAATAAGAATAACACAAAAAGCGCAAAAAAACAAAGGAATAGTTTGCACGGTGGTCCCAAATAGTAAATCCTGCAATTTAGAACCACCAAAAGGGCATAAAAATGATTTAGCGAAGAAAAATTAAAACGGCATTTACCGGAACTAAGAGGAATGACGATACAATCACCGGATATATTTTTGCCACGAATGCAAGAAATCTTTGCGGAATGTGGAGTGGCTTTTGTATTGCTACCTCATTTGAAAAATTCCGGAGTGAATGGTAAGGTCACTGGAGTTCCAGTGACCTTAATTTTTATATGTAATCGTAATGCTTACGCTCCATATCCTACTGCTAAGCCAAGCAGCAAGAGTCCGGAAGTTAACACCAAGTTTAACAGCTGGAATTTGATGCTCCACTTGAACCACTCGCCGTAGCTTTCGTCGGTGAGACCCAAAGCTACCAGCAGCGCCGCATTGGTCGGATACAGAACGTTACTGAAACCGTCACCGAAAGCAAAGGCTACAATGCAAAGCTGAGCTGGAATACCGAAAATCTGAGCCATCGGAACGATCAGCGGAATCAGCATAAAGGCCTTGGCAGAGCCGGAACCGATAAAGAAGTTCATGACCAGAACGATAGCATAAATAAACAGAATGACCGTCCATCTTGGCATGGTTGCCGCCTGAGCTACCGCGCTGTGAAGGACTGTATCCAAAACGTTGGCCGTGTCCAGCGTATACTTAATGGAGGAGGCCATAAGAATCATCAGTACAACCGGTAAGAAGCCAATGAGGCCCTTTCCAAAAGCTTTGAGAAGTTCTTTTCCCTTCATGCCAGCTGCCAGAGGAGCAGCGATACCTGCAACCAGGAACATCAACGCAACAATATAAAGAGTGAAATCCTGCAGGAAGGTGATGAAGCTGGAAGACAGAACCGTGGCCAGGCCGATGGCGATGATAATGGCGAAGACCTTAAGACCTTTGTCCAGTTTCGTATCCGGACGGAAATTGTCCGTGATTTCCGAAGAAATCGGCTTTTCCACTTTCTTTGCATGGAGGCGAATAAACAGCCACAGCAAAAGGAAAATCAGCACGAAACTTAAGGCGCGGAGCCAGATTCCGGAGAACATCGGAAGCCCAGCCAAGCCTTGGGCAACACCGACGGTGAACGGATTGCAGACACCGGAAGCGAAGCCGCAGCCTACTGCCAGCAAGCTCATTCCCAAACCGGTGAGCTTGTCCCAGCCCATGGAAACCGCCAGCACCACAACAATCGGCACCAGAGGAATACACTCCTCAAAGGAACCAATCAAGGCGCCCATGGCCATGAAGAAAAAAGTAATCACGAACAAAAAGGTGTAGCGCTTGGCGCCGTATTTCCACGCGATTTTGTCCAGCATATATTGCATTAAATTGCAGCGAGACAGGCATTCAAAAATGCCGCCGATAACCAGAAGAAAGGCGATAACTGCGATGATCAGCGCGCTGCCCGGAGCGCCCAGCACCAGAAACGGAGAAAGAATCCATTTCCAGAAAGGGATTCCGCCGTCCACATAATGGAACTCGCTGTCCATGGTGATGATCAGATTACCGCTGCCGTCGTCGGTGCGCACGTATTGTCCGCCCGGAATAATAAAGGTCAGCACATAGGTCACAATCATCAGAACAAAAATAATGATAATGGCAGTAATAAACGATTTTACGCTAATACTCATGCCTTTTTTTGCTTTACTCTCCATAATTTAAGCCTCACTGATAATGTATTTATAGAAATCGACTGCCGGTACCAAAGTGTCTAAATCCACGCATTCGTTGAGTCCGTGGATGCTGCCAAGCTGCTCGTCGCTGATGGTGAACGGTACAAAGCGCAGACAGCAATCGCTGACCCGGCTGAAATAACGGGCATCGGAAGCGCCAGTCATAACGTACGGAACCGATGGAACCTTCGGGAAATTTTCCGCTACCGCCCGCTCCACTAAGCGGAAGCCGTCGCTGTTAAAGTCCGAAATTGGGGACTCAAAGCCCGGGTCTAAAACTTCCACATCAATCTTATATTTCTTCGCCAGAGCTTCTACCGCAGCGATGCTGGCTTTTCCGCCCTGGTGGTGAGAGAACCGCATGTTGCCAATGACCCAAGCCTCCTGAGGAAGCACGTTGGTTCCTTCGCTGCCCTGGGCCATAGTAAAGGCCAGAGTCGTCTTCAGCATGGCTCCAGCGGTTTCGCTAAGCTTCGGCATTAAGCTGGTAATCAGCGTATTGAACCCATCGGGATGGGATAGAATGGCTTTTAGAGGACCATTCACAAACGGTGCAATCCGGAGAAACATTTCCCGAACGGTGGAAGAAACCTTCACGTCGAAGAGCTCTTTTTGCTCCACCTCTGCCATAAATTTTCCCAGACGAACTAAAGGAGAATTCTTCGGTGGAGTAGACGCATGGCCACCGTTGCTGCGGGCAATAAATTTCAAATCCGCACAGCCCTTTTCGCCAACGCCGACCATAGCGAAGCGATTTTCCGTTCCGCCAATCGGATCTAAGACAATCATTCCGCCTTCATCTAAAACAAAATAGAAACGGATGCCACGAGCTTCCAGCACCTGGGAGATTTTGTCCGCACCACTGCCGTCGGTTTCCTCTGTGCAAGCAGATTCAAAATAAATGTCCCGGTCCGGAATAAAGCCTTCCGCCGCCAATTCCTCTGCCGCTTGCATCATGCAGAATAGGCCGCCTTTGGTGTCTAAGGTTCCACGGCCCCAAACTTTTCCTTCCGCAATCTCGCCGGAGAACGGGGGATACTTCCAGTCGCCGGTGGCTTCCACCACATCATGATGGTTCATCAAAAGAATGGGAGCTTTGGAACTGTCCTTTCCCGGCCAGCGCAGCAGCAGACTGCCATCAAACTCCTCCCATTGGCAGGCAGCAGAAATATGGGGGAATTCCTGCCGAAGCACGTCGTGAAAACGACGGAATTTTTCCAGGTCCGTCTGTCCATGCTGGGAGATGGTTTCTATCTGAATCAACCGACTCAAGCCCTTGGCATATTCTGTTGTGCGTAGTTCTTCGTTCGCCATGATGTCCTCTTTCTGAGCGTTAGTGCGCGTTAAATGAGCGTTAGATTAAGCATTGTCACGATAACGGTATTTAGCATAGTGTCCTTTGTTGATAGGTTCCAATATTCCTTGGCTTACAAGTCCTTTTAATAATCGATATGCTTTATTATCATCAACATGAAGTAGCTGAACAACATCAGCACGAGCTATAAAATCATTAGTCTTTGCAAGATTGATGATGAGCTCGGGGTATCGGGTTTCGTCAATATCAACCTGACGAACATAACCAATACGTTTGGATTTTGTGCTATATACCTTTGGGGATAGAATATAAGTTCTATTTCGACCGCTACCATAGATTTCTACAATTCCACATTCAATTGATGTATCTAGAATGGTCTTCGTTATAATCTCGGACAGGTTTGTTGCTTCAGCGAGTTCTGAAATATTGGATCGTGGCATATCCTTCAGCATGTTGAGAACTAAAAGTGTATTTAATGATAACGGTCTTCCGAGCCGATTCTGTTCATTGGATATAAGCTTTGCAATTTGAGAATCTGGTTTACTACGAGGAATGAAAAGTGAAACCGTAACTGGAGTCGAATTACTATAATCTGGAAGTGGATTTCCATATATGAGAGAACCCTCAAAGATACGATCTATTCCTCGTCCGGTTTTTTCTGCTAAACCAATGCGTTTTAAAGCATCAGCAAGTTGTGGATTTCTTCCATGAGGTTCCGCAGTAAGTAAATTTTTTATGGAAACGCCTTCTATAAAACCTCCTGGATTTGCAATAGTAAGGCCTTCGTCACTTATAGCAACACGTACACGGCCCATCTTAGAGTAGTCTCTATGACTAAATGCATTAACAAGAGCTTCACGGTAGGCTCTTTTATTAAAGTCGGGAACAGACATACGAAAAAGCCCCATTTCAATTTCTTGCTCGGGATTCCATGCCTCCATATACGTGTTAATTTTATCGATGGTAGATAATAAAGGAAGGCAGATATCGTCATTAACTTTCACATCGGTACCGGATAAAACCTGAAATGATGAAGTGTGTGTAGGTATATATCGCTTAATTGCATCAACTCTGCCTATCATCAAAATCCCGGTGATTGTCGGAATTAATTGTCCATTGAAATCTCGAACAAATCCTAATGCCTTAAACAAGTCTTCTACTGGAAGGTCTAGAAGGGACCGCTCACCATTGTATGCAAGAATGACATTTCGCAAATGTTCTATTTCTAAAGGGTCAAAATCATCTATAGAACACTCTAAAACTGGCATAGCAGAATAATCAAGCATACGAAGGTCAGAAAGCCTGGTTGCAAATTCTGAAGGATACATCGGAACATTTTCAGGAGTACCATCTGCCTTGATTTGACGCCGTTGAACTTTTCCGGAAATTGTAGCAACAATACCGCCGTAAGACTTTGGAACAGAGATTTTCAGTACCGGATGAATATCTTCTATTATTTCTGCACGTATGGAAACAGGTGGCAGAGTATTATTAGCGATATAAGCTCCAAGCGTTGTTGGGTCATTATGATCTTTGTGGACTCCGGTTACCTCACCAGAATCTTCAATTCCTAAATATAAGTCGCCACCTTCAGTATTCGCAAAAGCAACTACTGCATCGAATATATCAGAGTTTTGTACTTTGCTTTTATCGCTTTTAAATTCAATAGTAAGAGTTTCTTTTTTCGGTAACATAATAATACCTCCAAATAAAATCTAACACATATGCGCATTAAAATCAACAATTCCAACGCGCGAACGCGTTAAAACTGTTGATGATGCGTTGGATTACATTTTTTTATGGGTTGTATTTCGTATAAGAAATCTTTATGTATGTTAAATAATCTATCAATTAGTCTAACAACTCAAACTCCTCTTCGTCCGTAAAGCATTCCAGATTTTCAATCTCTTCTCTGGAAAGGCCTTTCCGCAAAGCGTAGGAACTGACGATGAATTCAAAGGTCGTATTGTAATGAATTGCCTGGAATTTTAAAGGGTTCGTGATCTCATCATCGTAAATAACGAGTATGTCCTCCACCGGTTCCCCGTCCGGGCGGGAATAGACCACACCTTCCCGAACGCTGATTCCAACGCTCGGAATCGTAACTTTCATTCCATACACAGCGGACTCATAGTCCTCGTCGCTTTCAATCGTATATTCTTTCAGCCCCATGAAAAGGGTGTCGTATTTTTCATTCAGTTCATAACTGATGTCGTCGTACTCATCCGGCGTGAATTTGTCGGTCAGGAGGGTACTTCCTTTGTTGTTGCGTGGTTGAAATCTTTGTGGTCATCCTACGGATGATTCTTGAAATTAGTATAAGGGAAAGAGCAGGAGTGTCAATGGGGAGGGAAGACTATCAAATATTAGTTTGAAATATCAAACAGAATATTGAGTGATTAATCTAATTATGGTACACTAAACATGTATTATTTTAGCCTTGAGAAGGAGAGTAATAATGACTGTAAGTTATAAAAAACTATGGCATATTCTTGTAGACCGGAATATGAAAAAGAAAGATCTGGAAGAAGCAGCGAATATTACCCATTATCAAATGTATAAACTTGCAAATGATAAAGACATTACGACAGATGTCATTGGAGCAATATGTGAAGCTCTTGACGTAGAACCTAATGACATTATGGAATTTGTAGCGGAGAAATAGGGAGTCCGTATTTTTGGACAACTGGTTATGTTATATTGTCGTTATGAATTATTAACGGAGATGGGAAAATGCTTCTAGAATATTTTAAAAGATATATAAAGGTATCGCGTGGTGTTACGGATAAATCAGTGAAACATTATGTCACGGGAATAAATACGATAAATTCTTTATTAAAGAAATATGATTATCCAATTAAAAATGTATTTGAAGTAAATAGCATTGAAGAACTGGATGACATTTTACTTTTTTTAACAAGTAATGAGGAGTTTGAGAGAAAAGATTCAGTCGGACATAATATGTATAGTGTAGCTTTTAAGCATTTTTACAGTTTTGCAAAAGAAGAAACAAACTTTTTTGGAAATAATATAGAAACAATGGATATGGTTGTGGAAATTCCGAAACAATCAACATCTACAACAACAAAGTGGAATAGAAATCAAATACTGATCACGCAAGCTATTGAGGGAGCTCACTATTTATGTGAGCATAATCGCAATCATGAAACTTTTATTTCAAAAGCAACTGGTAAAGCTTATATGGAAGGCCATCATCTCATTCCACTAAAATACCAGAAATCGTTTTCTCACAGCATAGATGTTTATGCAAATATTGTTTGTCTTTGTCCGATATGTCATAGATTGCTTCATTATGGAACGGATAAAGAAAAATCTTATGCAGCTGAAGAACTTTTTGACACAAGACAAGAAAGACTCGAAAACAGCGGAATAGATCTATCGAAAAAAGAGTTTTTGGAACTTGTTATATAGGAACTTGTTACATGGATAAACACACGCCAGAGCAGCGACGCAAAAACATGCAAGCTGTAAAAAATAAAGATTCGAAAATTGAACTATTGCTTCGAAAAGAACTATGGAGCAGGGGATTGCGATATCGAAAAAACACCAATAAAGTTTTTGGACATCCAGACATAGTTTTTATTGGAGAAAAAGTTGCAGTATTTTGCGATAGCGAATTTTGGCATGGATACGATTGGGAGAATCGAAAAAAAGATTTTAAATCAAATCAAGATTTTTGGATACCGAAGATAGAACGAAATATACAAAGAGATATTGAAGTGAATGAAAGACTTCATATGGACGGATGGATCGTTTTAAGGTTTTGGGGAAAAGAAATTAAAAAAGACCCTAAGGGTTGTGCAGATATAATTGAAAGGGTGGTAAGACACGATGAGTAAATATAAATCAATTGATTTATTTGCAGGCATTGGCGGAATAAGAATGGGATTTGACAATGTTTTTGGAGAAGATATCGAAACCGTTTTTGTTTCAGAATGGGATGAGCCTGCACAAAAAACATATAAAGCTAATTTTCAAGATGATTTTGAAATTGCCGGAGATATTACAAAAGTTGATGAAAAAGATGTTCCTGGATTTGATATTTGTCTTGCAGGCTTCCCTTGCCAGGCATTTAGCCTTGCCGGACAAAGAAAAGGATTTGATGATGACTATAAAGGTAACTGCAGAGGAACACTTTTCTTAGATGTTGCGCGTATTTGTGAATACCATAAACCAAAAGTTATTTTTTGTGAAAATGTAAAAGGCTTGGTAATACATGATAAAGGAAGAACCTTTAAGATTATTACAAAAACCTTTGAAGACTTAGGATATAAAGTATTTTATAAAATTTTAAATTCTAAAAATTTCGGTGTTCCACAAAACCGAGAAAGAATATATATTGTTGCATTTAGAAATGATATTGCACCTGAAACTTTTGAGTTCCCGGAAAAAACAGACGATACAAAATGTCTTTGGGATATCAAAGAGGAAAAACCTGTTCCGGCAAAATATGATTTGAGCGATGTCTACGTTGAAACTCTTCGTAAACACAAAGCTCGTCATGCTGCAAAAGGAAATGGATTCGGTTATGAAATTCGCGATTGGAGCGATGTCGCAGGAGCGATTGTATGCGGCGGAATGGGAAGAGAAAGAAATCTGGTAATAGATAAAAGACAGAAAGATCTTGTTCCAACAACTCATATTAAAGGTGAAATCAATAAAGAGGGAATTCGAAAAATGACTCCACGTGAGTGGGCACGTTTGCAGGGATTTCCAGACAGTTTTGTGCTTCCTTTAGCGGATACACATCTTTACAAGCAGTTTGGAAATAGCGTAACGGTAAATGTAATTGAAGCTATTGCAAGGGCGATAAAGAAGGTACTGGATGAAGGTTGAATCAATTGAAGGAAAAAAATTGAATAAAGGCGAATGGGCCGAGTTTTATGTATTACTCAAATTACTGGGAGAAGGTCGACTTTATACCGCTGATTCAAAGCTGCGAAAAGATAGTGAGAGTTTTCTGGATATCTTGAAAGTAATACGTCAAGAAGATGACACATCTGTTCTGGAATACGTTATTGATAGAGATAACAATCAGGTTGTAATAAATGAACAAGGAAAGGGGACTCTTGATAGTATACCAGCAGCGGATTTTGCAGATAATGCTCAAATATTATTTGACGGAATAAATAAAACAAAAGGAAATTCTGTTCCAGCACCGAAGGCAGTATGTGATTTTGCAAAAGAGATTTATGTAAGCAAACCTAAAGCTCCGTCAGTAAAAACGCTTAAGAAGCAATTTGGCGGAAAAAGCGATATTTTTATTGAGGCAAGAGATGGAAAAACTTCTGTTACTTCGGTCATGGGATTTTCAATAAAGTCAAGATTTGGTCAAAATCCAACTTTGTTTAATGCAGGATCATCATCACAGTTCTTATACAAGTTAGAAAATTGCAATGACGAATTAATGACAGAATTTAATGCCATATCTGATGGTGGCGGACGAGGCTGGGGATTGTGCAAAGAATATTTGTTACTTCATGGTATAACAATGCAATTCACCCAAACACAGAATCCGATTTATAACGACAATTTATTTTTGGTCAGAGAGTCCATGAGTAAAATTTTAGCCTGGTGTGCAAAAGACCGTTTGATAGATTCTCAAAGTGATTATGAAGTATTAGAGACTGTTAAGAGAATGACAGCTGCAAACCCTCTTCATGTACCAAATGCACCAGTATATTACGAAAAAGCAATGAAAGACTTTTTGATGGCAGGATTCACAGGAATGACGGCAGGAAAAGTTTGGGATGGAAAAGAACAGGTAAATGGTGGATATATTGTTGTAATGGATGATGGAGATGTTCTTTGCTATCATTCCAACGACCGAGAAGCGTTTAGAGATTATTTATATAAAAACACTTATTTTGAATATGTCAGTGCAGATAAATATTGCTGGAGCCGTATTCAAAAAATAGATGGAGAGTATTATCTGCCGTTAAATATTTCGGTAAGGTTTAATAAGAAAATTAGGTAATTAGGTGCAAATGTTTGTTTGAATCCTTTTTAGACAAGTATAAGTCAACTTTTTAAAGAATCTATTAAAAAAACTGGAGGCATAAATTATGGATGGTCAAGCAAGAGAGTTTATGTGGATAAAAGATGCGGGAAAACTGGAAGTGCCTTTTTTCCAACGTCCTTATGTTTGGGATGAAGAAGATTTTACGGCATTAATTGAGAGCTTTCTTGACGCACCGGGAAAAACAATGCCATTTTTTGGAAGCGTTATCTTTAAAAAAATAGGGGATGAAGAAAATAGTTATCACTTGATAGTAGATGGACAACAAAGAATAACTACTTTTAATATTCTTATAAGAGCATTGCTTGATTTAAGAGGAATCAACGCTTTTCAAATAGCACCAACAATAGAACAGGATCTTAAATATGTTCTGTATAATATTGAAGTCGATGATGAAGGAGTTGAAAATTATGAATTAAGACTTGTTCCGTCGAATTCTGACAAAAAGTCATTTGAACAGATCATGGACGTAAGTTCAAAACGTCCTTTAGATATTGATACGCTTGGAGACACACCAATCGAAAAAGCTTATACCTTTTTCTACACCTATTTTTCAAGCGATAAAGAGCGTGCTAAAGAATTTTGTATACGACTTTACAATAAAAATAAAAGCATGATTTATATTATTCTTGATAATAAGGATGATGAACAAAAAATATTTGACTCAGTGAATAGCTTGGGAAAGGTGCTGTCAAATTCTGACATTATAAAGAATTATTTATTCCAAAAATTAAAGGAAAAAGCAGGAAATGATTCAGTCCAGCAAAAAGAAGTTATGGACTTATATTACAAATATTGGGATGCTATTTTTTATTCGGCTGATAAAAAGACCTTTGGGTATACAAAATTCACGGTCGGAAGGATAACAACAGACCACCTGGAAAGCTTGTTAAAAGATGTGGCAATTGTAAAAAAAATATATGCAGCCAAAAAGACAACTGGTACGTATGGTCTTTGTAATGCATATAAAAACTATATTAATGATTTGGATAATGTTCAACTCAAAGAATTGGTTAAGGATATTTATTCATATGCAGAGGTATATTATAAATATAAAACAGAGTATGCGGATTTAAAACGATTTGCTTGGGATGATGCTAAAAACAGATTGTTGTTGATTTTTGATGTATTGGAAACATCAACTTTCAATCCGTATTTGTTGAAGCTTTTTAAAGAAAATGCTTCCGACATGGAAGAAAAGATGTTGAGATTGGAAAAATTCTTCTTAACACGTTTCATTTATGAAGCGAAAACTAAAAACTATAATCAGTGTTGCGAAGGCCTGATAAATGCGATAGATGATGAAATATATTTTAATGAATATATGAAAGAATCGCCTCCAGATTCAACATCATATAAAAATAAATTCCGAAAATTAACGAATAAACAAGGCGTACTATTCTTATTCCTGATAGAGATGTTAATTAGAAGGGGACAAGAAGATAAATATTCAGATGTATTGAATATAGGACTATATACGCTCGAGCATATTATGCCTCAAAAATGGAACACCAATAATGACTGGTTTAAGGTTCCATCATACGATGAGAACGGAAAACAAATTGATACAGGGAATATGCAGGCCTTTTTGGATAATAGGAATTCAGCGGTTGGCTCCATTGGCAATTTTGCGCTGCTGACTGCAAAATTAAATTCATCCGTTAGTAATAGTTCTTTCGAGATTAAAATTAATGGAAACGGAAAGAAAAACGGACAAGGCATAAAAGCATATGCAGCAGCACTTGCAACAACAAAAGCTGTTATTGATATTTATGACAGTAGTGCTAACTGGGATGAAAAAAATATCTATAAAAAAGAAAAAGAATACTTTGGTTTATTGAATGATTTTTATGGATTTGAATGATCACTGATGTTTGACTGGTAAAATGAATTGATAGTTTTTTCTTTTGTAAAGAAGGTATATGTTTTATGTCAATAGAGATAATTGATCTTTTTTGCGGTATTGGCGGTTTGACCCGAGGTTTGATAGATTCGGGACTTAACGTGGTAGCAGGATTTGATATTGATCCTACTTGCAAATATACATATGAGCATAACAATAAAGTGCCGTATTGTATGCAGAATATAAGAGAAGTGCAAGCGGAAGATTTAGAAAAAAAATATACAGAAAATGCAACAAAAATTCTTGTTGGCTGTGCTCCCTGTCAACCTTTTTCAAAGATGCGTTTTAAATTAGGGGAAGCAAATGAAAGCGATGAAAAGTATAACCTTTTATTGGAATTTGGAAGGCTAATTGAAGAAGTTCAACCAACTATTATTTCAATGGAAAATGTACCCCAAATTAAAGAAACTGATATTTATTCGCAATTTATTCAGGTTTTAGAAAGAAATGGTTATCATTATAGCGATAAAGTAGTATACTGCCCTGATTATGGTATTCCTCAATCGCGACGCAGATTTGTTCTTGTTGGTTCTCTGCTTGGGCCAATAGAATTAATCCCTCCGACTCATCGACGCGAAGATGTTAATGTCAAAGATTTTATTGGTGGGTTACCACATATTGAAGCGGGAAAAACTGACCCAGATGATCCATTGCATCGTTCAGCAGCTTTATCTGAAACAAATTTAAAGAGAATTAAGGCATCTAAACCAGGTGGAACCTGGCACGACTGGCCAGAGAATTTAAGATGCCCATGTCATACAAAAGAATCTGGGAAAACATACAGCTCAGTATATGGGAGAATGTCTTGGGATAAAATTGGACCAACTATTACAACTCAATTTTACAGCTTTGGCACGGGAAGATATGGGCATCCAGAGCAGGACCGCGCATTATCTCTTAGAGAAGGCGCATTACTACAAACATTTCCGATAGATTATGACTTTATTGACCCAGGCAAGAGGTTTGTTTTTGGGGATATAGCGAGACATATAGGAAATGCAGTTCCTGTTAAGTTGGGGGAAGTAATTGGAAAAACTATAGTGAATCATTTAGCAGACAATAATGTTGGAGAGGAAGAATAACGTGGAAAGAGATTATACATTAAAAGTAAGTCCAAGAATGCTTGAATTACTAAGCAAAGATCTATATACCAATATGTATTTTGTTTTGGCAGAACTAATAGCAAATGCCTATGATGCGGATGCGGAAAATGTTTATATTTTTATTGATGACAACGAGATTCGAGTAGAGGACGACGGAGATGGTATGTCTGGAGATATTCTGGATGAAAAATATTTGCTTGTTGGGGGAGAATCAAGAACATGCGAGGACGATGCCAAAACTGTACAAAAGAAAAGGCTGAAAATGGGAAGAAAAGGCATTGGAAAACTGGCAGCATTGTCTATATCTGATGGGTTTAAATTAATTACAGTTCAAGAGTCTAAGCCAATAGGTCTTTTTATTCCTCATAGAATTGAGCACGATGATGAAAAACTGAAAGTATTGTCATCCAAAGAATATGAATTAAAAAAAATAACGAATAAAGGCACAGCTATTATTATGGAAAATCCGAAAGTAACTATTCCAAAACTGCATGAAACTGTGCTAAATAATCTTGCAAAAATTTTTCCAAATAATATAGCGGATTTTAACATATATGTAATATATAAAGGAAATTCAAAAAAACTTGTTCCAGACGAAAAAAAAGTTATAAATCGTTTAGGAACGTTTATGTCAATTGGAAATGAAAAAAGGTATTTAGAAGAGGAACTTTCTAAAGAAGATAAAAGTCTTCAGATTTTGCAACGCGATGCGATTACGCAAACAATAGAAATGTTAAATTCGAAAAATGAACTTCAGTCCTTAGATGTAAGAATATATGGTTGGATAGGAACATATAAAACTTCTCGAGGAATGAAAAAGGAAATTAACGAGTTTTCGGACAACTATTTAGCTATTTTTGCGCATAATAAAATGGGACTTAGGAATGTGCTTCCTATTGTTAGCAGAAATAGAGTATATGAAAATTATATTGTAGGGAATTTGTACATTGATGCTTTTGAGGCACCTGATTTTCCTGATATGGCAGGTACTAATAGACAAGGGTATAATGAAAACGATTTGAGATGGAAAACGGCACTTGAATATATTAGAAATATTGTCGATGAGATAGTCAAATCGCACACACAATTTGCAACTATGGAAAAATCTTTAAAGGAAGCTGAAAAAGAATCAAAAAAAGAAGCTGCAGAAAAAAAGCTAAAAGAAAAACTTGATTCAACTACAAAAAATATTGTTCAAAATTTAGTGCAGAAAATTCAAGAACCAAATTCGGGAGATACTATTGAAAAATATGTATCTGACGAACTGGAAACTATAAAGCCTCTGTTAGGCTTTAAAGCAACTGTTGATGCAAATAAGAAAAAGATAATGATTAGTCAAACCTTAAACGATATGCCGGTTTCTAATGTGATATACCAGAGTTTATTATTTAATGGTGTACCTAAGGAGGACATAATATATTCAAATGGTCCTGATCCTGAAACAAATCTACCAGAAAAGGATATTTATGGATATTTACAGAAGTTTTTTGTTCAAAGTGCATCATCTGAAATGATATATGTTTTATTTGTTACAAGTAAGAATGTAGTAAACGTTGATCCGAATTGTCCTTCTGTTAGTTGGGGAGAGTTGATGGAAATTGGGGCTGCGTGGGTAACAAGGAAGGACCATTGGGTATTTAATGTGGATGGATTTAAGCCAGAACCACCATTAAACATATCAAATAAATGGGTTGATTTTTATACGATAGCAACTGAAGACGGAACAAAAATCTTGTCTTTAACAGAAGCGATGGCGAATAGTTTTTGCAATAAAATATTAGAAACTTGTCAAGTATGTGGATATACTCCAAAGACTTTTGAGGAAAACAAGAAAAATTTAATAGACAACTACATAACGATTCATAATATTTAAGATAAATAGCTAAATATAAACTTTATGACCTCCGTAGTAGCGGCCCTCATCTGGCAGGGCGATAAATTTTTAATATGTCAGCGACCAGCGCATAAGGCCCGTGGCCTTCTGTGGGAATACGTGGGCGGAAAAGTCGAGCCCGGCGAAACCCGCGAAGAAGCGCTGATCCGCGAGTGCAAAGAGGAACTGGATATCAGCCTCTCTGTGGGTGATGTGTTCTTCAAAGTGGACCATGTGTATCCGGACATCACCATCCATCTGACGTTGTTTAACGCCTCCATCGCCGGCGGCGAAATTAAGATGCTGGAGCACAACGACATCCGCTGGATTCTCCCATCGGAAATTCTGGATTACGAATTCTGCCCAGCAGATGAAAGTATTAATAAGGCGATAATGAAAAAATATGCGTGAAGAAAGCACCCTGGCTGGGTGCTTTTTATTATTGTGTTTTATTAGAAAGTTTATAATGTTTACATTGATTGAGTATCGTTAGATTTAAAAGAAGTGTTTAATCGGAAATTAGATACAAGAGAACAACAAAAAATAGTGTATGGATTATTGCTTGATGATGAGGAATTACGGCGATTTTAATTGTAATAAGCAGTGAAAGATTGAAACAGGAAATTCACTCTTCGTATGCTGCGTAGTAGATCTTCCTTTTATTAGGAAGAGTGATAATTCATATTTGGGAATAATTAATATTTATTTAAAATGGTAAACGTTGATTAATAGTTTTAAGACTATTACTATAATTTTATAAGGACTGGTTGAATAAATTGGGTCCACTAACGGTGGGGATGTTGACCGCCGTTCTTAAGAAATCCTTTTCAATGCACCTAGCATTTGCCGTATTTTTTTTACGGCAAATATTGCAATTTATAAAAATATATGCAATACTGTTGAAAATGGGAGGTGCATTATGATTACAAAATTCTCTGTTCAAAATTTTAAGGGCTTTCAGGATAATTTTACTTTTGATTTAACACAAAGCAATTATGAGTTTAATCAGGGTGCAGTAAGAAACGGTATTGTTAATAAGGGCCTGATATATGGTTTTAATGGATGTGGAAAGTCAAATTTGGGACTTGCGATTTTTGATTTAGTTTTGCATTTAACAGATAAACAAACGATTATTGGAAAATATCCGGTATATTTAAATTTGGACTCTAATGAAAAATATGCTTCTTTTTCATATTCTTTTGTTTTTGATGGTGTTCTGGTTGAATATTCTTATACAAAAGTTGATCCACAAGTTTTAAGAACAGAAGAACTGATAATAAACGGAGAACCGGTTATTGGTTATGATTTTGAAAAAGAAACCGGATTCAGCAACCTTGATGGAACGCAAAATCTACGCTTAAATTCTCCGGATAGCAGGCTTTCAAAATTAAAGTTTATTAAAAACAATGCCATTTTAGCTGAAAACGAAACCAATTTAATTTTTATTAAATTTATGGATTTTGTGGAAAGAATGTTATTGTTTTATAGCTTGGATGGAAATGCATATCAAGGATTTACACTTGGAGTAGAATCTTTAGATGATGTTATTGTGAAAGAGGGAAAATTAAAAGACTTTGAAAGATTATTAAAAAAAGCAGATATTAATATGAATTTAGAGTCTCAGTTAATAAATAATCAAAATGTCATTTTTTCAAAATACAAAAATGGATTGATACCTTTTGAACGTTCTGCTTCGCGAGGAACTAATTCTTTAGAATTATTTTATTTTTGGTATATAAGAATGTCAAAAGCTTCCTTCGTTTTTATTGATGAGTTTGATGCATTTTATCATTACGAATTATCAGAGCTAATTATCCGGGAATTATTAAAATTATACGATACACAAATCATCTTAACGACTCATAATACAGATCTTTTAACAAATGATTTACTCAGACCAGACTGTTATTACATTATGAATCCTAAGAATATTGTTTCTATTGCAAATTCTACAGAAAAAGAATTAAGAAAAGCGCATAACTTGCAAAAAATGTTTAAGGCGGGAGCTTTTAATGAATAAAGACCTTATTGCAATAATTGTTGAAGGGGAATCTTATGAAAAAGGTATTATTAAAAACATTGAAAAAGTTTTCCCTTTAGGCAGACAAATATATGAAGTATTTACTTTGCCGGCAGGTCAAAATATTTATATGCTCTGGAAAAAGATGAAGGAAGACGAGTTTGAAACCGACATTATAGAAGTCCTACGAGATAGTTGTAAATCCTTGGAACGAGAGCTGAGCCCATTTACAAGGGATTCATTTAGTGAAGTATACCTTTTCTTTGATTATGATGCACATCAACAAAATTTAGAATCAGGAATAGATGCAGATGAAGTTCTTGTGGAAATGCTCGAATCATTTGATAATGAAACCGAAAACGGGAAACTGTATATAAGTTATCCAATGGCAGAGGCAATCAGGGATTTTATTCCAGAAACTTGTAAGGCATTTTCTGGTGATTGTTTTATTAATTTTCAAGTAACTGGTTACAAACGCAAGTCTACCTACAAAGAGGATGGGACTGCGAGTAAGACACAAGCAATCAGTAAATATAATCATGATGTTTGGGTCAATGTATTGACTTGCTTTGTTGAACGATTAAATTGCTTAAGAAATGATGAACAAAGGTTAAGCATGATTGAGTGCAAAAAATATACTCCGATAGATGTTTTTAGATTACAACAATCAGTAATATTAAGTGAAGAATGTTTAATGATATTAAGCGCATTTCCTGAGTTTATTATTGATTATTTTAAAGAAGAGTATCTATCTAATTTCATTAACACTAGAGAAATAGATTTAATAAAATGCGATAAAAATGATAAATAAATAATAAATAATTATTATCTCACTTATACCCCTCGCATCATCTACTCTCATCTAACAGCCCGATAATAAAAGGAGCAACCCCATGACCCACAACGAAAAAGCAATGAAAATATTTGATGATAAATTCAACTGTGCGCAGGCTGTGTTCGGCGCATTTGCGGAAGAGCTTGGCATGTCCGAAGAGCAGGCGATGGATATCGCCTTATGCTTCAGCGGCGGCATGCGAAGAGGCGAAACCTGCGGAGCGGTTTCCGGAGGACTGATGGTATTCGGCTTGAAATATGGCGAGCCGGGCCCGGACGAGGACGAACAGGAAGTTAAAATGAAGGCTTATTCTTTAGCGTCTAAGTTCATGGAACGGTTCCAGCAGGAGAACGGCTCGTGCAACTGCAAGGACCTCTTAGGTTGCGACCCCTCAACGGAAGATGGCCATGAATATGCTCTTAAGAACAATTTGTTCTATGACATTTGTCCGAAAAAGATTGAATCCGCTATCCGGATTTTAGAAGAACTTTTACAATAAAAAAGAAGAAATCTACTGACTGAAGTTGTTGAGGTTCTCCTTAAAGTTTAAATTAAAAGGTAAAGAATAAATGCCATATCTAATCCTAGCAATAATTATAGCCATTATAGCTATTGTCATTGCTTCAAGTAAAAAGAAAAGACAGAACGCTCAATCTTATTCCAGCGTAGAAGTTGCGCCGGATGAAAAAGAGTATGGCCGTCAGGGAGAACTTTTCGCTACGGATATAATTTGTAGCGTTCTTCGGGACGGCGATTATTTTTTTAGAAATGTTCATATCGTCTACAATGGAAAGAAAGCGGAATTAGACAATCTGATTGTTAATAAATATGGCGTTTTTATTATCGAAGTAAAGAATTATAAGGGCGTTATTAATGGCGAAGAAGACGACTATAATTGGATAAAATATAAAGATGACGGATACGGAAATATGTTCCAGGATTTAGTTACTAACCCGATCCAACAGGTAAAACGTCAGACTTATATTTTAGCGAATTATCTCAGAGAGAATGGTGTGAACGTCTGGGTAGAAGGATATGGTACGCTGCTTCAGGACAATAGTCCTGTAAATAGCGAGCATTTGTTGTATGATGTAGATGATATCGACAGAGCGATTCATACCTATAGTCGAAAACTGTTGGACGCAAAAACCATAGAGAAGATTAAGGCACTAATTTTAGAATTGTTAGATGATGCAGGAGATTTTTCATGACCCATAACGAAAAAGCAATGAAAATATTTGATGATAAATTCAACTGTGCGCAGGCTGTGTTCGGCGCATTTGCGGAAGAACTTGGTATGTCCGAAGAGCAGGCGATGGATATCGCCTTATGCTTCAGCGGCGGTATGCGAAGAGGCGAAACCTGCGGAGCGGTTTCCGGAGGACTGATGCTATCCGGATTTTAGAAGAACTTTTACAATAAAAGAAGGAGGAACTTTCATGACCTCCGTGGTAGCGGCCCTCATCTGGCAGGGCGATAAATTTTTAATATGTCAGCGACCGGCGCATAAGGCCCATGGCCTTCATGGCATTTAACCGCATTTTTTGAGATTGAATAAAAAATGTCCACCTATAGGGTGGGCATTTAAAAATTGGTGGGCGAATATCCTCGATTTCGGCCACCAATTTTTATGTACTTGGATATATGGTGGAAAATTCGATGAAATTTAATAAAAAACGACGAAAAGAAGGCAAAAGCGTCCACCAAAAAATTTAAACGATGCAGGCTTGATGTTACCAAATGCAAGTTTTATAACGGTCTTCTGTTCCTGATTCGGAAATCTATCCGCGATAGCAAAAACTATCCAAATAGAAAACTTATGCCTCTATACGATTTCCAGAATAGCGATAACAATAGCAGCCACCAGAGAAATGATGGCAGGGAGTCTATTCAAGAGAAAATTGTGCCCCATATATTTTTTGCCGATTTTGAAAAATCTTCCGATGATTGCCGTTGCTGCTGCACCTGCAACGATATCATCTCCACTGCCGCCGGATACGTTTGCTACACGATTGTAAAAGTTCACGCCGGAACCTTTTTCTTCCATTTCCAGCATACAGCTGACAAACCATCGTTCCTCCTCGGTCAAAGGTCTGTCCGTATGGAGATTCAGCTTTCTTGATTGGAGGCCAACCATCGTTCTCCCGATTGCAAATACGATAAGACCGACAATGCACAGGCCAAGGGGGATTAGGAGTACTTTTATAAGCTCATTACTTTCTTTTTTGATAAGCGCTGAAATTATAAAAGCTATGGCAATAAACAGAGCGCCGAGACAAAGATCTATACCCCAGCGAGCAATCGTGAAACCGCTTTTCAATTTGCTTTTTACAGATTCTTCCAAACTTCTTCTCCTTTTATCAATCGACTATTTCGACAACGGTTTCTCCGCTGCCGAATACCTGATATCCTTTCGTATCTTATGAAGAGTGCTTTCTTGCGATGATCCGGTAAAGGAAGAGAACGGTTAGAGCCGCAGCACTGCAGCCAAGAAGCAGTAACCATCCCAGCATATTGTTGCTATCCCCGGTTTGAGGTGTGGCAACATTTTTATTTTCCGTGCTAGTTGAGGAAACGTCCGTATGCTGTGGAAGTATTTTCGGAAGAATCTTCTGTGCGGTCAGTACCATATGGCAATCTCCGCAGTGGGATCCTTGGGTAAGTCCTGTTGAAGTTTCGGTCGGCTCCACGCTTTGATCGATTACCACGTTGGTATGTGGGTCTTCATTAAACATTCTGCCGCATTCCTCGCACTTTTGCCAATGCTTCTCTACAGTCGTCATGTATTCGTCGCTCGAACACTTGTGACAGAAAATCGTGAATTCTGTATCACCCTCCTCAGGGGTGGCATTTAATACCCAGATGTGCAAATCTCCGATATATTTATCCCAAGCGTCTTTACATGCATATTCCGGAGGAAGCGTAAAAACCACATCACTTCCGGCTTCGGTATAATATCCGTCGTCTTTTTCGTCATCACTTGCGAGAACCTCTGCTTGTCCGTCGTCTCCGACAAAGACAATCTTATACAGAACAACGGTCAGGTCGTTGAGGATGCCGTTATTTGTGGTGCAAGTGATAACCGCGCTTTGGGATGACTTTGTAATCACTCCGTCGCTCCTATTTTCTCCGCAAATAAGAGTACCATTATCGCCGACTGTGATATTGCCGGAATTCTTTTCTACGGTAACGGTTGCATTATTTATTTCAATATTTCCAGTATTTTCTTTTATCGTGATTGTTCCGCTCGTGGCATGGACCGTGCCTTCATTATTATTTATGGAACCTTTAGGGAGAACCGTTTCACTGCCGACAATCTTTTCTTCAAACGTAACCGTTCCGTTTTGACGGTTGTTTTCAATCTGACCGTCATGCATGATTACAGTACCGAGGTTAATACCAACCGTTCCAAAATTTTCATATACGTTTCCAGCGTTCTCCTGAATCGTTCCGTAGTTTCGGTCAATCTCATTTCCCATGCCGAGGACAAGAACGGTTCCGTCCTTGTCATTCACGCCCAAGGAGCCGGTATTGTTAATCAAATTAATGGTTCCGTAATTGGTTCCCACATGTCCCGCTAAAAGTTTATCAATGGAACCGAAATTTTCCATAACGGTTCCGTAGGAAGAAGAAATATTTCCCCGGTTGTTATTTATCGTTCCGCCGGTATTCAGCGCGTTGATTGTCCCCAAATTCTCATTCATGGTATCTAAAGAAACGGCGATAGAAGGGAAGGCATCGAGAGAATGTCCTTCCGGATTATTATCTGCAGCATATGTGATAATCGGCAGTGTTGCCGTCAGCAACAGAACTGCGAGCAGTATCCGCAAAATCGATTTGACGATGGAATTCTTATTTTTGGTAGTCAGCATATAGAATTCTTCCTCTCTTTTTCCAGACCCCCTGTTTTTTCGATGTTGTATGGGGCATAGCAACACGGAAATCCGAATATACTTCTTCTATTTTATTCTAGCATGGCATATAAAAAAAACAAGATACTACCAAAGGAGCCTAACGTGGTATAAAATATAACTATGAAAAAAGGAAGAAATGATATGAAAAATTATATATCCGCAATCAAGATTAGTGGATTGCAAAAAGCTTCTATGGGGCGCAGCTATCTGGTACAGTGTGAGAAGGTACTCCTTGCACCGGATACGCAGGAACGCATTGTTCATACCGCATGTCGCGCTTGCATTGCGAACTGTGGGGTATTGGCGCATGTGAAAAATGGTAGAGTTGTCAAGCTGGAGGGAGATCCTGCTGACCCTATGAGTAAGGGAAGACTTTGCGCAAAGGGTCTTTCCGGCATTAACGCTTTATATCACCCAAACCGCAACAAATATCCTCTGGTGCGCGTTGGTGCTCGAGGAGAGGGAAAGTGGAAGCGCGTGACGTGGGAGGATGCCATTGACCGTGTTGCCCATATGCTGATGGAAATTCGGGAGAAATACGGCGCTGAGTGCGTCTTTGGAAGCACCGGCGGTGGCGGAAACCCGGAGGTTTGGAGTGCAGCGCGTTTCTGTAATATCTTTGGTACCCCAAACTGGTTTGAGCCCGGCAGCGCCCAATGCTATCTGCCCCGTGTTCTGGCTTGCGCCATGATGTACGGCGGTATGGATGCCAGCATTGCAGATTCCAACTGCCTTGAGTTTTATGATGAGGAAAATTGTCCAATCCAGGCGTTGGTTCTTTGGGGCACGGATCCTTCCTATTCCTGTCCTGCTTCTGGCGGACGCATGGTGAATGAACTGCGACAGAAGGGAGTCAAGACCGTAGTAATTGACCCTCGCCTGACCCCGGATGCGGCTAAGGCGGATGTGTGGCTGCCAATCCGTCCGGAGAGTGATGTGGCTCTGCAGATGAGCTGGATCCGCTATATTTTGGAAAATAAACTCTATGATGAGGACTTTGTCATGCGTTGGACAAACCTGCCTTATCTTGTAGATTGCGACAGCAGGTTTGTTGTTCACCCAGGTGGTGAGAAAACGGCTGCGTTGGTTTGGGATAAAAAGAGCAATTGTGCGAAGACCTTGCAGTATCCTTGGGATGAGGAACTGGATGTAGAGCTTTTCGGTACCCATGAAATCGGCGGAAAACTCTACAAGACTGGTGCCCAACTCCTTTGGGAGCGGGTAGAGGAATATACCTTGGATAAGGCGGCGGAACTTTGCTGGTTGGACAAAAATGATATTGAAAAAGCAATTCGTATTTATGCGGAGAATTCTCCGAGCTCTCTTTGTATGGGCGTTGCAACGGACCAGAATATTAATTCCGAGCAGTCCGCCATGGCAGCGATTATCCTGGATTTCCTCCTTGGTAATGTAGAAAAGCCGGGTACGGCTATGCAGCGGTTCCAGATCAGTGGCGTGTTAAAATCTCCGAATTATCCCGTTCCTGTTGCGTTGAAATGTCTGCCGAAAGAACAGCTTGAAAAGCGTCTGGGAGGCAGAGAACATAAGGGCCTTTCCATCTGGTATGGAGGTCATGCCGCCAGCATACTGAAAGCAATCCAGACGGGAAAGCCGTATCAGCCTCGTATGTGGATCGACCGCAGCGGCAATAAATTCGGCGTTCTCGCGGAGGTGCAGAAATGGGCGGAAGCGACGGAGAAGCTGGATTATATCGTTCATATGTTTACCTATCCTACCTCGATGACCGCATATGCGGATGTGGTGCTCCCGACCGAAGAATGGCTGGAGACGGAGATGGTGGTGGAGACGTGCAACATATGTGTGGCACGTCAGCAAGTGGTGCATCTCTGGGAAACTAGAGATGAGACGGTCGTGTGGTCCAACATCGCAAAACGATGTGGAGAGCTTGGCCACGAAATGTGCAAAAAATCCTTTGATCCGGAGTTTATGGGCGAAGATCTGGCCTACTGGGATTCCATGGAGAAATTCTTTGATCAGATCACGCCTGCGCAGGGAGTGACGTGGAAGGAATACTGCGAGAAAGCTCCTTTTGAATTTTTACCGAAGGAAGAATGGAAAACCTATTATGTATATAAGCAGCCGGATGAAGCCGGCTTGCCTCAGGGATTTAATACCCCAAGTAAGAAAATTGAAATATATTGTGACAGCTTTATTGAGTTGGGAAGAACAGGAGCTCCGTTCATGCCATATCCGTTGCCACCGGCAGATCAGGACTATGAGCCGCTGCCGTATTATGCGGAGCCTACGGAAAGCCCTATGCGAAACGACGAGATTTCCAGAGAGTTCCCACTGACGATGACAAACGGCAGACTCCCGCTGTATCACCATTCCACGTTACGAAACATTCCTGGTCTGCGTGAAATGATGGCAGTGCCGGAACTTTGGATCTGTCCGGAGGATGCAGAAACCTATGGTGTTCACACCGGAAATTGGGTATGGGTCGAGTCGAAACGTGGAAAGATTCGTGCAAAAGCCTATGTAACCAAGGGCATCCGTCCTGGAACGGTGTATATGGAGCGTTTTTGGCATCCGGAAACGCTGAACACTCCAACCCATGGATGGCAGGAGACCAATGTTAATGTGCTGACTCGTTCGGAAGGACCTTTCAATGATGTGGTTGGTACCCATGTTCTGCGTGGCTTCCAAGTGAAGGTTTCTCCGGCAGAAAGTGGACCGGAAGGAATCTGGACGACACCTGCCGACTTTAAGAGTTGGTTGACTGTTGGAAAAACTTGAAAAAGGAGAGATAGGAATGAAGAAGCAATATGCAATCGTCGTGGAGCTGGATCGCTGTATCGGCTGCCGTGGCTGTCAGGTGGCATGCAAATTTGAAAACGATATTTCTTTGGGTGCTTCCCGCAATCACACCTATACCATGGGACCTGTGGGTTCTTTCCCGAAGCTCTCCATGTATTTTCTGACCCTTATGTGTCAGCAATGTGAGAATCCTGCCTGCGAATCCGTTTGCCCAACGGGCGCCTGCTATAAGAGCGAGGAGGACGGCATTGTCCGCATAGATCCGGAGCTGTGTATTGGCTGCAAAAGCTGCCAGAAGGTCTGCCCTTATCATGCAAACAATTTCAATCCGGAAAAGCGTATCATGGACAAATGTGATCTATGTGAAGCCAGCAGGGAAGCGGGAGAGATACCGGCCTGCATCAAAAACTGCGCTGGTGCAGCCCTCCATTTTGGAGATATCAATGATCCAGAAAGCAAGGTAAGCCAGCTTCTGGCTGCCAATGAAGGATATGTGTTTACGCTGAAAGATGAAACGGGCGTGAACCCTAGCGGAAGATTTATTCTCAGACGGGAACCGTGGATTGAAGAATTGCCTCATGTATTTGAAAAAATGTTACAGGAGGGAAACGGAAATGTTAGATAAAAACGAATTTCGCGCATTGACCGAATATCGAAGCGCACTATATAGACTCCTTTCTGGGCTGTATCTTATGGAGGTGGACGCGGAGCAGCTTAAAACCTTGAAAAGCCTGAGCTTTCCTCAGGTGGAAGGTGACAGCGATGCAGATTTGGATCTGCAGCAGGGATATGCTCTTTTGGAGAATGCCCTGAGCGAAACCGAGGAGAACGACTTGGATGAGCTGGCAGCAGAGTATGCAAAAATCTTCCTGGCAGCCGGCGAATCAAGTGGAAAGGCTGCTTTTCCTTATGCTTCGGTTTATTTGGACAAAAAACACTATGTCGGCGGGGGAATGGAGCAGAAAATGAAACGACTGCTGCTCGCTCGTGGCAGAGATATTGATCCTGAGGCTTATCGCATTATGTACGATCATATCGGACTGATGCTGGAATATATGGCTATTTTATGCGAGGAACAGCTGGCTGCGGAGGAGAACCTAAAGGAACTGATACAGGAACAAAAAGAATTTCTCCGGGACAATCTCCAGAGCTGGGTCTATGCCTTTACGGCAGATGTGGTGAAATACTCGAAAGGAAAGTTCTATGCCGGCCTTGCCCTTGTGACAAGCGGGTTATTAAAAAAAGAAACGGAATTTTTGAAAGAAACAGGTGAAAAGTATGGAGTGGACATTAACTGCGAATGAACCTGGAAAAGTATGTCTGATGCAGGGCAATGAAGCCATCGTCAGAGGTGCTCTGGAGGCGGGGATAAACTTTGCTTCCTCTTATCCGGGATCTCCTTCCTCTCAGGTTTTGGGAATGTTGGGAAATGTAGCGGAGGAACGTGGGTTCTACGCTCAGTGGGCGACCAATGAAATCAGCGCGCTGCAGGGATGCATGGGTGCAAGCTTTGCCAATGCGAGAGCAATCTGCATTATGAAACAGAACGGCTTGCTAGTGTCGGCGGATGCTCTGTTCTGCGGAGTACAGGGAGGCGTTAAGGGCGGCCTTGTTCTTATTACTTCCGATGATCCGGATGCGCATTCCTCAACGAACGAATTTGATTCCCGTAATTTTGCACCAGCAGCGGAAGCCATTATGCTGGAGCCTATGACTATGCAGGAAACGAAGGATATGATTCCGTATGCCTTCGAACTTTCCGAGCGGCATCATCAGCTGGTTATCGTCCGGGTAACGACGAGAATCTGCCACGGCCGTGGCAACGTCGTGCTGGGCGAGCTTCCGGAAAAGGCGCATCCAATTCAGGCAGTGGATGAATGGGACCGGATGAATTGCGTATGCTACGAGCATCAGGCGACGTTAAATAAACTCAAAGCCGTACAGGAGGAATTCGAGAACTGTCCGTTTAATACATATCAGGGACCGGAGAAGGCAGAAAAACTGATCATTACTTCCGGTACCGGAAAGCTCTACGCGAAAGAGGCAATCTCCCGACTGGGCGTAGCAGAGAACGTGGGCTTGTTGGCTCTGGGTACTTTATGGCCGCTTCCGGAAAAAACCATCACGTCTTATATGAAAGAGGCAAAGGAAGTTCTCGTTCTGGAAGAAGTGGATCCTTACCTCATGACCCAAGTCGAAGCAATCGCCGGAAGATACGGCTTGAATATAAAATTTTCAGACAGAGGAACTAACGTAGGAGAACTCTCTCCGGATGAAGTTTTGAAGGCCATCAGCGCGCTTACTGGGGCAGCTATCCCGGAAAAGAGAGTGAAGCAAAACGAGCAGGGCGAGAAGGAACCTTTGATAAGGCGGGAACTGACTTTCTGCGCAGGATGTCCTCACAGAGCGACATTCTATTTATTGAAAAAAGCTCTCCGATCGGAAAAAATTCCGGGAATTTCCATCGGAGACATCGGCTGCTATTTTATGGCTGGCGGAGAAGCAGGATTTTTCGGATATCAGGTCTGCAATGCTATGGGCTCGGGAATTAATGTGGCTCAGGGCTTAGGACAGCTTACGTCTTACGGACTGAATCAAAAGGTTGTCACTATGTGTGGTGACTCCACCTTCTTCCACACGGTTATGCCGGGACTTCTGAATGCAAGCTACCACAACTCGGATATGCTTATGATCGTTCTGGATAATTCCGCAACGGCAATGACGGGCTTCCAGCCGCATCCTGGCACAGGCATTACGGCGATGGGCAAAACGGTAGAGCCGATGTCCATTGAAGCGATTTGTCTTGCCATGGGCTGTTCCGTTACGATAGCGGATCCGTTCGATATTGAAAATACACAGCAGATTTTATTAGACCTGTTGCAGCAGAAGGGCCTGAAGGTTCTTATCATGAAGCAGCCTTGTGCGACTCTGAAATCGAAGCAGGGCGGACCGAAGAAGACGGTTCGCGTAAATCCGGACAAGTGCTTAGGCGACGGATGTGGATGTGACAAATTCTGCTCCAGAGTCTGGGGCTGCCCAGGAAATTCATGGGATTTCGAGAATGGTAAGGCAGTTATCGATCCAGTGAGCTGCGTTGGCTGCGGCGTATGTGCGAAATTATGTCCGGCAGGCGCAATCGAAGTGGAAGGTGGTGCAGAAGAATGAAGAAATTAAAATATGATCCTTTAAATATCGTCATTTGCGGAATCGGTGGTCAGGGAAACGTTTTGGCTTCCGAACTGGTTGCTTCCACCATGACAGAACTCGGTTATCACGTAGCAGTAGGTGAGACCTACGGCGCGTCCCAAAGGGGCGGCTCGGTTATGAGCCATGTGCGTATTTCGGAAACGGAAGAGCTGGGCGTGCTCATCTCTCACGGCGAAGGAAACTTTATCATCGGTTTCGAGCCTTTAGAAACTTTGCGGATCGCCAGAGAATATTCAAATTCGGAGACGGTCATTATTTATGACCCGCGTCCGGTTTATCCTTTAGGCGTTTTAAAAGGTACGCAGGTTTATCCGGAAATGGAAGCAATGAAAGAAGAACTGAAAGAGCTTTCTGCAAAGGCTTACGAAGTTCCTGTTGCGGAGATTACTCTGGAAACCGGAAACTCAAAGGCGGCAAACATTGCTCTTCTTGGTGCATTTTCAAGACTTCCGGGCGCACCTCTTTCCAGCGAGGAGCTGAGAGAAGTTCTTACCACCCGATTCAAAGGGGATGTGCTGGAGATGAATCTGAAGGCCTTCGACCTTGGATGCAAAGCCATAGACGATATGGACGATTCTGGCGCGGAGAGCGGCCGATAAGGAGGAGAGAAATGAGTAAGAACATAAAAGTAAATTTTCTGCATCCGAAGACGGACGCAGTTCTGACATTAGAAATTCCGGACGATACTCGTTTTGAGCAGCTGACCAAGCTCCTCTACCAGAAAGATTTTGTTCTGGTTCAGAAACCTGGCTACCGGTATATCGTTCAGGGACATATTGCGGGAAATATTCATACCTTAAGAGACTATATGCCGGAGGACTGCGAAGAAATCACTTTGCGGATCTTCGGTCAGGGCCAGGTCTTGCTGTAAGGAGGAATAAAATGTTAAGTACATTTGCATTAGATACACAGGTAATTAAAAAGGGATTATGCACTGGCTGCGGTGCTTGTCAGGGCATGTGTCCATATTGGGGCTCGAAAGACGGCCGTACAATTTGCTATTTCGACTGTGAGAGACATGACGGCCGCTGTCAGGCGTTCTGTCCGAGCATGCCGACGGACTATAAGGCGTTACGAGAGAAGTTCTTCGACCCAGCTTCGGTTATTCCGGAGATGGGACCGTTTAAAGCTCTTTATGTAGTACGAGCTGCCGACGCATCCATTCGGGAAGGCGGCGCTCAGCATGGGGGAACGGTAACGGCTTTGCTTGAGTTCGCTATGAAGAACGGCTTCATGGATGCTGCAGTTTTAGGTGGAGAAGATGAAAAGGGAAATCCGGCCGGCGTTTTCGCAACTACTGTGGAAGAGGTTCGGAAGGCTTCTGGTTCAAAGTTTAAGATTCCACCGACGTTGGCTACCCTCAACAAAGCGTTGGCAGCAGATGAATATCAAAAGATTGGCGTCGTTGCGACGCCGTGCAAGGCGAAAGCGGTATATAAGATGAAGTCAAAACCTTTGCCGGAGAGGGATAATAATGCCGACAACATCGGTCTGGTTATCGGATTGTTCTGTGGCTGGGGTCTGGAATGGGATGGCCTTACGGAGCTTTCCGCAAAGACTACGGGAGGCGAAAAAGTCAGCCACTCCGACATCCTTCCGAGTAAGTACCACTCCATGGAGTTTACTACGACGTCTGGCACGAAGTCGGTGGATCTGGATGAGGTTCTTCCTTTGGTACGTGATGTATGCAAGACCTGCGATGACATGACCTGCGAATTCGCGGACCTGTCGGTAGGCGGCGCGAGAACCGGCGACGGATGGGATGTTGATAAGGGCTGGAATCAGGTCATCATCCGAAGCGAAAAAGGTGAGGAGCTTTTTAAGGCAGCTTTGGAAGCTGGCGTCATTGAAATCCGTAAGACTCCGGAGGGTGCTTTGGAAAAGATTAAGGTGGCTTCCGCAAATAAGAAGGAAAAAGCGAAGGAAATCTCGTGACTGGCGAAATTAAGAGAACGAATGTTTTTCAGAATATAGGAGTATAAAACGATGGAGAATGTCACAACATATATTAAATCCAGAAGAAGTGTCCGCACCTATGACGGACGGCCTCTGGAGGACCGCGTAAAGGAACAGCTGATTTCCTTTGCAAACAGTATTCAGAATCCTTTTGATCTTCCGGTGGAGTTCCGGCTTCTTGATGCCGGAAAGGCTGGACTTAGCTGCCCGGTTGTAAGCGGAACCGAGTTGTTTGTTGGCGG
>JAKSRL010000010.1 GCA_024403635.1 Lachnospiraceae bacterium
AGTTTGCCCGGTTCTCCCGGCTGCCACCCCACTGATCCGTTCGGGTGTTGGTATATTCACTGAAAAACTGCTCTGGCAACCAGCCATGTCCACCATGAATGGTAACCATGTTGAAGCCTTTATTCTTAACGTTTACGGCAGCTTTTACATAGTTCTCAATAATTTCTTCGATGTCCTGCTCGGTATAAGCGCTGATTGGATATCCGTCAACGGTTCCTTCGGAAGGACCGATTCGTTTTCCACCGTAGCGTCCACAATGGGAAAGTTCTGCAGATGCTACTGCACCGTGACGCTTACATTGATCTGCGATTCTGCCCATATAGAATAAATTAAATGGATTCAAAAGGTCGACACAACGATCTCCACGGGAGCCTCTTGGACGGTCAACCTGACATTCACCGACGCAGACCGAAGCAGCGCCGCCTTTTGCTTTTTCTGCATAGTAATCAATGGCATTATCTCCAAGGGTACAGTCATTTTTGATGTCTACCCAACCAGTAGGTGACGCAAAAATTCTATTTCGAAAAACAACATTTCCGACCTTGATCGGGGAAAATAGGTGAGGGTATTTCAACATTTGTATGTCCTCCTTTTTTGCCAAAAGTTAATTTTTTATAGTATGTTTGATAATATAGGAAAAAACAAGTCTATTATCTGTACAAAAGAATTCTTAAGACTTAAAATATAAATAGAAATTATATTTGGATTATTCAGGCTTTCAAAAGAAGATTCTGGAGGATAATTAATAAAATAAGGAGGAAACCATTATGGCATATGAATATCGCCCCATGAGAAGTTTAATATATGTAGATTGTGTTCGTGAAGAATATCGACACAGATTACAGCATTGGTTATATGCAATGCATATTCCGGATAGTATCAGTAAATTTGGACCTTATGTTACCAAGTATGCCTTTTATAATGCGCTTCCGACTCCTCCGGAAGGAGACCGTTTCGGCACACGTCGTATGCAGATGACGGAGCATTATTGGATGCTGAATGAAATGGTTCCGGAAATGAATATAAATGTATTCACGGAACGCATGCCGGTAGAGGTACTGCGTTGGCAAGGGATGATTCCGGATGATGGGGCAGATCTTTCTCACGAAGCTAATATGGATGGTGATGTTCATCGTTCTTCTGGTGGTGGCAACATGCCTCCTTTCGTTTTTGCGCATGTACCGATTAATTGGGAAGAAGATTTTAAAGGTGCAGGAAGAACTTTAGATGATGGACCAAACTATCGCTGGCAGTTTGTAGTTGAATGGCCGGAGGAAGAAGCGGGAGAGGAATGGTTTTACCATACGCTGGTTCCGTATTTTCAGAAACGTAAAGAAGTGAATCGTTTTGTCAGCTCCAAAATCTATCATGATGTAGTTGGATGTACCTTCCATCGTTTAGTTGAGATGTGGTTTGACGGACCAGAAGAATGGTATAAGGTCGCAGTAGAAGGCACAAAAGAAATGGAAAAACCATCATGGGCACAGCAGGAAAAATTTCCATTTTTAAAATCGAATTTCAATATTGTCGGAATGTTCCTGACCGATATGGCTAACAGCGATAATCTTACACAGTATTGTGGATATATAACTATGCGTTAAGGAAAGGAGAATATTATGAAAATCTTAGGCGTTTCTTTTGGATCAAAAAATGGAAATAATGATACAATCTGCAGAATTGCTTTAGAAGAAGCAAGGAATCAGGGCGCAGAAGTAGAATTTATACATCTTCTGGATTGGAATATTGAGCATTGCACAGGATGTTGTGCTTGTTCGGTAGGATTAGTAACTGGAAAAGGAAATGTCTGCACAAGAAAAGATGATTTTGCAGAATTCTGGAATGAACATGTTCTGGCAGCAGACGGAATCCTTTTTGTGGATCCGATTTTTGAATCTGGTTGTTCCGGATTGTTTAAGACAGTAATGGATCGTGTCGGACCCGGACATGACTTGGCAATGAATATCGTAGGTGATAATATTAGTAAAGAAAGTGGCGGTCTGGGGGTTGACCCGAGATTCTTACAGCCGAAGGTGACGTCTTATATTGCAATCGGTGGAAGTGATTGGGGAGAACGAGCTGAGGCAGATCATGCGATGGTTTCTATGAGCCCTGGATGGAAAGTAATTGATAACGAAAGATTCCAGTGGTGCAAGGATATTCTTCTTCAGGAAGATAAAATAGAAAGAACGAAGGAAATCGCCAGAAATCTGGTAGCCGCTGCAAAAGATATCGAAAATGCAAAATGGGCCGGAAAATCAGGCGTATGCCCACATTGCCAGGGAAATGAATTCTATATTTATCCGGGTACAAAAGATGTAGTATGTGATCTTTGCGGACTTCATGGAACTTTAGTTGAAGTTGACGGCGCATTTAAATTTGTATTTAAGCCGGAAGATGAGCATAAAGCTCATGATACTGTTTCCGGAAAATTCCTTCATGTGGATGATATTCAGGAAAATGAAGGACGTCTGGCAAGCTTAAGAACAAACGAGGAATTTAAAGCATTAAAGAAGAAGTATGCAGATATGTTTCCTCCAGTTCCGACTCCGTGAAAATAAAAAACTTTTGGGAGAAATCATGTTTGATGTAGTGGTTGTTGGCGCAGGCGTTATTGGTTGCGCCATTGCTAGGTTTTTAACTCAATACGAAGGCAGATTTTGTGTAATTGAAAAGGGAGATGACGTTTGCTGCGGAACCTCCAAAGCAAACTCTGCGATTGTCCATGCAGGATATGATGCGGCAGAAGGCTCACTTAAGGCGAAGTATAACGTTTTAGGAAATGCAATGATGGCAGAGCTTTCGGAAGAATTAGATTTTCCGTTTCAACGAATCGGAAGTCTGGTTGTCGGTACCGACGAAAAAAGCATGCCGGTTTTGGAAGCTCTTTATGAGAGGGGAATTAAGAATGGAGTTTCCGGAATGAAAATCGTCTGTGGAGACGAATTACGGAAACTGGAACCAAATGTCAGCGAGAATGCGGTAGCTGCCCTTTATGCCAGCACTGCGGGAATCGTTTGCCCATTTAATCTGACGATTGCTCTTGCAGAAAATGCTGCAGAAAACGGCGCAGAGTTTCGTTTGAATACGACCGTAAAGGGGCTCGAAAAATCGGAAAATGGATGGATTGTAAAAACCGATAAAGGGGATATAGAAACTAAGATTGTTGTTAATGCAGCTGGTGTGTTTGCAGATAATCTCCATAATATGGTCAGCGCAAAAAAAATCTCTATTACGGCCCGCAAAGGAGAATATTATCTTTTAGATAAATCTCAGGGAAAAAGTGTAAGCCATACGATTTTTCAGCTGCCTACGAATATGGGAAAAGGAATCCTTATTACGCCTACGGTTCATGGAAACTTGTTGGTAGGGCCTACAGCTACGGATGTAGAAAGCAAAGAAAATCTCAGCACTACAGCCTTGGGATATGAAGAACTGAATAAAAAGGCAAATCTTGCTGTAAATAAGCTGAATTTAAAGGAAACTATTACAAGCTTTGCTGGACTGCGAGCTCACGAGACACAGGAAGATTTTATTATTGGGTTCTGCGATGATGCAGAGGGATTTTTTGACTGTGCGGGAATCGAATCTCCAGGACTAGCATCTTCTCCGGCCATTGGAAAAGATGTTGCGGCACAAGTAGCAGAAAAACTTGGATTAGATAAAAAGAAAAACTATAAATCTACACGAAAAGGCATAATAAATCCGGAACAATTAAGTCTGGAAGAACGAAAAGACCTGATTAAAAAGAACCCTTCTTACGGAAAAATCATATGTCGGTGTGAATCGATAACGGAAGGTGAAATTATCGATGCTGCAACCAGAATAATCCCTGCAAGAAATCTGGATGCAGTAAAGCGCAGGGTGCGAGCTGGAATGGGCCGATGCCAGGGAGGTTTTTGCAGCCCGAGAGTAATGGAAATATTGGCGGAAACACAAGGATGCAAGCTGTCCTCGATTACAAAGAAAGGGCCAGGATCAGAAATTGTATTGAGGAAGGAGGCCGAAAATGATCAGTAGAGACCTTGTGATTATTGGAGGCGGTCCTGCAGGATTGGCAGCAGCAGTTGCTGCTTATGATGCGGGATTAAAAGACATTCTTCTTATCGAAAGGGATTACTGCCTGGGCGGAGTATTGAATCAGTGCATTCATGCTGGTTTCGGCCTCCATACCTTTAAAGAAGAACTTACCGGACCGGAATATGCGCAGCGTTATATTGATATGGTTCTGGAACGGGGAATTGAATATAAAACAGACTGCATGGTAATTTCCGTCAGCCCGGAAAAAATCGTGCAGATTACGAATAAAGATGACGGAATATTTGAAGTTCAGGCGAAAGCCATTATTCTTGCAATGGGCTGCAGGGAACGAACCAGAGGCTCCTTAAATATTCCGGGAACACGTCCGGCCGGAGTGTTTACTGCTGGAACCGCCCAACGGCTTGTAAATATTGAGGGATATCTTCCGGGAAAACAAGTTGTTTGTTTAGGATCCGGAGACATCGGACTTATTATGGCAAGAAGGATGACGCTGGAAGGCGCGAAAGTTCTTTGTGTTGCAGAAGTACAGGAAAAGAGCCCGGGCCTAAAGCGAAATATTATCCAATGTCTGGATGATTTTGGAATTCCGTTATTGCTTCGTCATAATGTGATTAATATTTATGGAGAAAACCATATTACCGGTGTCGACGTAGCAGAAATCAACGAGAACTTTCAGCCGATTCCGGGAACGACGGTTCATTATGAGTGTGATTGTCTGCTTCTGTCTACAGGCCTTATTCCGGAAAATGAGCTGACCATGGGCTTGGGTGCAGAAATGGACCCGATTACAAAAGGTCCGGTTGTGGATGAGAAGTTTATGACGACAGTACCGGGCGTGTTTGCAGCTGGAAATGTGCAGGCGGTTCATGGACTTGCAGACGATGTTTCCGTTCATGCAGAGATTGCAGGCCGCGCTGCCGCAGAATATATTGGAGGGGGCCGACAATGAAAAAAATGGAAATGACATGCATCGGTTGTCCCAACGGATGTGATATTACGCTGACTGCGGAAGATGGAAAGATAATAGAGGTATTTGGTAATAAATGTCCGAAGGGCATCGAGTTTGCAGAAAATGAATTCTTTCATCCAATGAGAACCTTTACCGGGAGCATGGATGTTATTGGAAGTACAGAAGGCGCCCATACAGTAAGTTGTCGTACCCAAAAAGAAATTTCAAAGGCAGATATGCTTGCTGTGGCAGCAGAAATAAAAAAATATAAAATCAAATTGCCTGTTAAAGTAGGGGATGTGCTTATAGAAAATGTTTGTGGCACTGAGGTAGATATTGTGGCGACAAAAAATGTCCACTGATATTTATCGACACGTCAGAACTTTCTGCGGAGGGGCTGAGTGACCAATAGCAGTAGGGAAAGAGCTTCTTTTTATGTTGCAATAATTAAAGATATATTTCTATTTGTCAGAACGGAGGTAATTGTATGAGTACAAAAAAGGATATTGATAACCTGCTTCAGTGGCTGATGGAAGAACGGGAACTTCCAGGCCTTTCTTTATCTGTATATCAGGGAACAGAAAAACTTTACGAAAATTACTTAGGATATCAGGATGTGGAGCGCAAGATTCCGCTATCTCCGGATGCAATGTTCCGTGTTTATTCTATGACAAAGCCGATTTCTGCTGTATGCGGTCTGATTATGTATGAACGCGGTGCATTCTTAATGGATGATCCTGTCAGCGAATATCTTCCGGAATATAAAAATCTGAAGATTAGTGTCCAAAAAGAGGACGGAACATGGGAAGTCGAAGATTCTAAAGTTCCGATGCTTATGAGACATCTGTTTAATATGAATGTAGGATTTTATGATCATTCCGGAAGCCCTACCGATTTGGGCATGCAGGAAATGCTGAAAAAATTAGGCGGAAGTAAATTTCAGGCAAACTATACACATTTAACCGAAATTAAAACCTTGCCTATGATTCCTATGCTGTTTGAACCGGGAACCAGATGGCAGTATGGCTATGGCCTTGACATTATGACTGGTGTTATCGAAGAAATTACTGGTAAGAGCTTAGGCACCTTTATGAAAGAGAATATTTTTGATCCATTGGAAATGAATCATACCGGACATTTCTTTAAACCAGGATGGCAGGAAAACCTGATGGATTGTGTAATCCGTAAGGATGGAAAAGTAGAAAAATGCGATGGTATCATGGGAGACCCAATCGATTCTTGTCATCGTCCGGATGCTGTTTATGAAAGTGCATCTGCAGGCTTGTTATCAACCCTGAACGATTATCAGACCTTCTGCAATATGTTGGCGAATGGCGGAACCTGGAATGGTGAAAAGATTTTAGGACGCAAGACCGTTGCGATGATGAGTCAGAATCTTTTGAAAGACGAATTTTTTAAAGCGTTTAATATGAGCGGATATTATAGTGGGTATGGATATGGATACGGCGTGCGCACGATGATGGACCCTGCAGCGGGAGGAAGTAACTGTGGTGTCGGATCCTTCGGATGGCAAGGGGCGGCAGGTTCTTGGATGGAGATTGATCCGAACGATAAGCTTTCCACCGTATTTGTAATGCAGGAAATGATGCCGGATGAGCGTTTTTATCATCACAGAATTCGTGCAGCGGTTAATGGTCTGGCAAAATATTAATGTAAAGCATAACAAATTAATCATTCATTTTTTTACAGAGCAGAAGGATGAATTCTGCTCTGTTTTAAAAAAAAACAAGACGATTTTCAAGAAATTTTATGAAAAGTATTGTATAATAAATCCAAATGTAATTTTGTATAGTGAAGGAATTTTTTTTGTGAATAATAATCCGCTTCTCAGTATTATTATACCGTTTTACAATGCCGAAAAATATCTGAAAAGATGTTTGGATAGTATTGTTTCACAAGATTATCAAAATATTGATTTAGTATTGGTTAATGATAGTTCGAACGACGATTCTTTAGCCATTGTTGAGAGTTATGCGCAAAAAGATAATAGAATCCGAATCGTGACAGTGCCTCACGGAGGTGTTTCTGTTGCACGGAATCAAGGTCTTGAAGTGGCGGCCGGAGAATATGTTATGTTTGTTGATGCCGATGACTGGATCGGTGAAGGAATTCTCGGGCATATGATGGAGACGCTGAGGGAGAGTAGAGCGGATCTTGTTACTTGCAATATAAAACATATGGCAAAAACGGAAGATGGGGTAATGGATTATCAAGACGGATTTACCGTCTATGATCAGGAAGAATACAAACGAATTTTCTTCCGTATCGGCACTAATCAATACGTTCATTATCCGGTTGCAAAAATATATAAAAAAGATTCTCTTCCAAAACCGTTATATCCACCGAATATACGTGTTGGAGAAGATGTGCTTGGAACCTACCGGGCGATTTGCAATGCGCAGACGATAGCATGGCGAAATGAAATCGGATATTACTATTCCTATTCTCCGGAAAGTGCTACGGCTTCTTTTGGTGAGAAGGATTTTGACCTTTTATCGGTTTGGGACATGATGGTAGAAGAATCAAAAGGGAAAGAACCAGATCATTCATATGCAACATTGGATAGAAAAAGACTGGATTTCACCTTATTATTCCGTCTGATAACAGAAGTTCCTCCGAAAGAACGAAAGCAGAAATATTCTAAACAGGAAAAACAGCTTAGGAAAGATCTGAAAAATAATAAAAAGGAACTGTTGTATGCACCGATTGTTCGTTCTCGTAAGATCCTTATTTTTATGTTATGCCATTTTTACCCGATCATGTCTTTGGTAGGGAACGTTTATATTAAATTGTGTCAGATTAAACACCGACCTGCTGTTGGGCAAAGGAGAAATCTGTCGTGAAAAAGTTAAACTTAAAAGAAATACAGCAGGTAGAACTTTCCATATTACTTGATTTTGACAAGCTTGCAAGGGCGAATGGGCTGAAATATTCACTTTTTGCAGGAACCATGTTAGGCGCAGTACGGCATAAAGGGTTTATTCCATGGGATGATGATATTGATATTACCATGCCTAGACCGGATTATGAGAGACTGATCGAACTAAACAAACAACCGGGGTTCTTACCGGAATATCTGAAAATGTCTTGCTTTGAAGATGGAACATTGGATGTTCCGTTTATGAAGATCTTTGATACAAGAACGAAAATTATTGAAGAAAATTACAACGAGGGAACCGTTGCTTCTCTTTGGATCGACATCTTTCCGATGGACGGTCTTGCGGAAAGTCTGCCGGAAAAGATTAAGTATTATAAAAAATGCCTTTTTGTTACCAAAATTAATCTGGCTGCAGCGGCCAAGGTTGGGTATGGAACAACGAAAGCAAAAAAAATCATTAAAGCAGTTTTGGTTAAACCAGTGTTGGCAGTTATCGGAAGAAAAAAGATCGCAGCCATTCTGAAAAAGATGGCATCCAAAATTCCTTATGGAACTACATCGGAATGCGGTCTTACCGTCTGGGGATTTGATGGTCCGTATCAGGCCCTGACTGTTTCGGAGTATGAAGACCTGATTGAAATGGAATTTGAAGGACATACCTTTTACTGTACGTCTGCATGGGATAAAAACCTGAAGGGAATATTTGGAGATTATATGCAGCTCCCACCGGAAGATGAAAGGCCTTCGCATGATATGGAGGCTTATTTATTATGAAAATAAGTGTTATTCTCCCCGTGAAAGACCCACAAATCACTCTTTTGGAAAAAGCCCTCAAAAGCGTTTATGACCAGACCTATACAGATTATGAAATCTTATTGGTAAATGATGGAAGCGATGAGGCTCATTCCAAAGAACTTCGCAGTATTGCGGAAAAGAATCCGTCCATCCATTTATTGGAAATTGAGCCTTCCGGAGTATCTGCGGCACGAAACTATGCTGCAGTGCAAGCGAAGGGAGACGTGCTGACTTATTTGGACAGTGATGATTTTCTGAGCCCGGTATGTTTTGAAGAGGCGGTGAAGGTATTAGAAAATACCGATATTGATGCTGTATGGGGAGGTACCGTATATGGTACCCAAGAAGAATTAAACGAACGGAAAATGTCAGCAAAAAAGCAAGCTTTTTGCATGGGAGAATTACAAAGCCGCTTAATTCTTCTTGATGAAGGGAAAAAACACCTTTCCAAAGCAGAGTGTATTGGAGAACCTTATCGCTTTGAGGATGGAACCTATATTAACCGGGGAATCGCAGGGCGTTTTATAAGAAAAGAAAAAATGGCAGGAATCGAATTTCCTGTTGGAATAAAATTTTATGAGGATGCCATATGGAATCTGATTATGTTGGATCGGCTTAAAATCGCTTATTTAGATTCGGAATGGTATTACTATATGGAAAACGAGAAATCCGTTTCAAACTCCTATAATCCGGAGATTGTTTCGGATCTGGAAATCCCATTAGCTATTATCCGGGAATGTATTGATATGGATAATGCGGAGGAATATACAGGATATACCAGAATCCTTATGGATTCTTTCCGGTATATTTCAAAATGTCTGTACTGCAATCCAAAGTGGAATCCTTCTTCAAAAGAGAAGAAAAAGCTGAAGGCTCATATTTACCAGGATTTTCCGTGGAAGGAAATCGGAACGGAAAAATATAAAGCCCACGCCCAGGAGCGGGATTGCAAGAAGGCTATTTTTTACAAAAAAAGACTATTATTATTAATCTGGAAGTATCGATGGAAATAAAAACTAAAAATTGGAATAGAAATGTCATAGGAAGAATCGCACTTTTTATTTTGCTTACAATCCCTTTTTTTCAGGTCGATTATTTGATTGCTGAGATAAGTTGGGCTGGGAAAGTATACACTTTATGTCAGATTATCGTGAGCGTGGTTATCCTATGCCTTCTATTGAAAGACCGGCTAGTGAAAAAAATACCGAAATTTTTCGTGTTGTTTTTAGCCCTCTTTTTTGTACTGACTTTGGCATCCCTAATTAATGGAGTAGGCATAAAAAAGCCATTGGAATATTCTTTTGCAACTTTTATGTTGTGTCTGTTGGTCGTATATGGAATCTTAAAGGATCTGAAAAACTTTTTAAGAGCAGAAATCTATTTCTTTGGAGCTCTGACTTTATTGAATTTCGTTTCCCTCTTGGTCTTTCCGAATGGAATGTACTCCTACTTAAATTACTATACGGCATGCTGGTTATTAGGCTTTAAGAGCGGACATATTGTTTATCAGATTGCATTTCTGTTTTTTATGGCTTTATATACCAGTCTGTATCTTCAGAACAGTAAAAAAAGGTTTTTCCTTTACGGAGCGGAAGCCTTGGTTTTAGCCTCAACGCTGATCATCATGAACCGTACGGCCCTGCTCGTATTGCTGCCGTTAATTATTATTTCCGTAATTCCTAAACTACGGAAATTTTCTGGCCTTTTTAACAGTATTACCTACGCTGCGTGTGGTCTGGCAATGAATCTGCTTTTTGTTGTATTTCGTGGTCAGGAGCTATTCCGCTGGCTGATTGTAGGCATTTTCCACCGGAGAATGGATCTTACGCATCGGACTGGTGTGTGGGATAGCGCGCTTCAGGCGATAAAAGAAAAACTTGCAATCGGACATGGATATCAGACGTTTGCGTATTCGGATGTTATCGAGACAACCCATAATGAATATATTGAAATCCTTTATAAGATGGGAATTGTAGGACTTATTATTTTCCTGGCAATTCTGATTTTTATTATCTATCGGCTTTTCAAGAACCGGAAAAATGAACAGGTTCAGTGGATTGCTTTGTTCCTGGGAGCATTTTTCCTTATGTTTGTTATGGAACAATATGCTTTTGTATATTTCTTCTATCTGTTTATTTTTGCATATTATTCAAAAGACTTGCAAAAAATAAAAGAACAGCAGGAGCAAAAGCCCCCAGCAGAGAAACTACGGGACAATGAGGAAGGGCGAACGAAAAAGTCTGCACGAAATGCATTGTTTACTATGTTTGCCAGCGTAACAGCAATCTTGATTGGACTGATCGCGCAGAAATTTTTTATTCAGATTTTAGGCCTGGAATATGCTGGTCTGAACGGACTGTTTAATAATGTGATTTCCATGCTGGCGATTGCGGATCTGGGAATCGGGGAGGCGGTAGTATTTAATTTATATAAGCCGATAAAGGAAAATAATACCGAAACCATTCGCTCCTTAATGCGCTTTTATCAAAAAGCTTTTTATATTGTTGCTGCTGCAATTGCGGTAATCGGTGTTTGCCTGATACCTGCCCTGCCTTACATTGCAAAAACTACAGAAGCAAATGTAAACACTACCATAATCTATCTGATCTTTTTGGCAGACGTAGTTCTTTCGTATTTCCTGAGTTATAAACGGTCCATACTGTATGCCGACCAGAAAAATTATTATATCAGCATAATCCATATGATTTACCTGTTGGGAATGAATACCGCTCAGTTACTGATGCTGTATTTTACCCACGATTATTATGCTTATCTGATTTCAAAGGTTATATTCCGAGTTCTGGAAAATGCCGCAATATCTTTGGTGGCGGATAAAAAGTATCCGTTCCTGAAAGAGCGCAAAGTACAGCCGTTAGCGAAGGAAATCAAAGCAGACATCAAACAAAAGACAGGAGCGTTGTTGTTCCATAAAATCGGTTCTTTTGTTGTTAATGGTACGGATAATATTCTGATCTCGGTATTTTTCAGCCTGAAAGCTGCTGGACTTTACAGTAACTATTTTTTGGTTACGGAAGCTTTAACGAAACTGTTCCAGCCGGCCTTGACGGCACTTACGCCGAGTATAGGAGATCTGCTGATTTCGGAATCCAAAGAACATATTTTCCAAACGTTCCGGCGTATTCGTTTTATGAATTTCTGGATTGCTTCTTTTGTGGGAACAGGATTGTTTGTGCTCATTCAGCCATTTATCAGCATGTGGTATGGTCCGGGATACTTATTATCTTTTGGAGTCGTAGCAACCATATCGCTTCAGTTCTTCCAGCTTTTGATGAGAAGTACTTATAGTTCTTTTCAGAATGCGGCAGGAATATTTTATGAAAACCGATTTGTTCCGTTGGTCGAATCCGCAGTAAACTTGATTGCCTCTGTTATTTTGTTGAAAATATTTGGACTCGCAGGTGTTTTTGCCGGCACAATTGTCAGCTCTCTTGCCCTTTGGGCATTCAGCTATCCAAAATTTGTTTATGTAAAACTGTTGGGCAGAAGTGTAAAGAAATACATTCTGGAAACCGCGGGATATTTGGGATTATTTGTAATTGTCTGTGGAGCCACATTCGGGGCAGTAACCCTGTTTAACTCCTTCATTTCCGCGGAAGGTATTGTGCTGTTGTTCCTTGATGCAATCCTCTGCGTTATTGTAGCAAATGGGCTGATGCTGTTACTGTTTATAAAAAATGACTGCTTTAAATACTATTGGAGACTTTTGACCAAAGTTCTTCGTAAATATATTGGGAAAGAAGAGAGTGCATCATTTGATTCTGACATATCCGGAAACGTTATGGATTAAAGAAAGCTAAATTTCATATTTCAGTCTAGAAGATAGCATTACAGATAAAGGAGGACAATATGTTACGGGAAACAATTACGGAAAACGGCCGCGTACGGGGAATTACCGGTACGGACGCAAGAATAACTGTTTATAAAGGAATTCCTTTTGCAGATGATACCTCAGGGAAAAATCGGTGGCGCCCACCACAACCAGCAAAAGACTGGGAAGGAATTCGTGAATGCTATGAGTTCGGCCCAATTTCCATGCAGAGAACCCCGGGCAAAGACCCGACCGCGTTTTATGCAAAAGAATGGCATGTTGACCCGGATGTAAAAATGGGTGAGGATTGCCTGACAGCCAATATTTGGACTCCTGCAAAATCCACCGATGAGAAACTTCCGGTTATGGTATGGATTTTTGGTGGTGGACTTCAGGAAGGCTATCCATACGAAATGGAATTTGACGGCGAACGTATCGCCAGCCGTGGCGTTATTTTAGTATCCATCGGTTATCGTCTGAATGCATTCGGACTGTTAGCACATCCGGAAATTACCGCAGAAAATCCAGATGGTCCAGCGAACTTTGCATTCCAGGATCAGGTTTATGGTATCGAATGGGTAAAAAGAAATATTGCCAACTTTGGTGGTGACCCAGAAAACATCACCATCTTTGGACAGAGTGCAGGCGCATTCTCTGTAGTTGCTTTAATGTGCTCACCAAAAACCAAAGGCTTATTCCAGAAGGCCATTATTGAATCCATTGGTGGCATGAGACCAATCTATCCAATCGTATGGTCCATGACGCAGGTTCCTCTGGAAGAAAGAGAAAAAACCGGCGTAGAATTCTTTGAAAAATTAGGCGTTAAGACTTTGGAAGAAGCCAGAGCTTTGCCGGCAGAATATATCCGCGATAAATTCGGCGAAACCCGTAATTTCTGGGGAGCTGTAACCGATGGTGTATTCCTGGAAAAGAGCATGGAAGATTACATCGTAAATAATGAAATGAACGATGTGAAGTTTATTATCGGAAATACGAAAGATGAATTTTTAGTTGCTCCAAAGGACGATGACGAGAAGGCCATCGATGAGTTTATCACGAAAGAATTCGGACCATATGCCGACGGATTCCGAGAGGCAGTAAAGAAAACCGACCTTCCTCTGAAGGAGGCAGTTACCATTCATCAGATGGGAATCGGCAACCGGATTATGGCAGCCGTATGTGCGAAGCAGAATCTGAATTTCTGGTATTACACTTTCGGCGCAAGCATTCCTGGTGATAATGCCGGATGTTTCCACTCTTGTGATTTATGGTTCCAGTTTGAAACCTTGATGAAATGTTGGAGACCGTTCGATGGACATCATTATGATATCGCCCGGAAAATCTGTAACTACTGGACCAACTTTGCAAAATATGGGGATCCAAACGGAAAAGATAAGGATGGAACCGATCTTCCTCTTTGGGAAAAATATACCGAAGAAAAACCATATGGTATTAAGTTCTATGATACCATTGAAATGGAAACGGAGCCATTAAATCCTGCAGAACAGTACATGGTAGATATCAATCTGAAAGAGTTCAACGTAGAATAAAGGGAGAAGAAGATGTATTTAAGACAGACAAAAACAGAAAATGGTGAAGTCAGAGGCTTCCCTGGAATAGATGCAAGAATTACCGTTTATAAGGGAATACCATTCGCTGATGATACGGGATATGAAAATCGTTGGAAAGCTCCACAGCCTGCAAAGGACTGGGAAGGCGTTAGAGACTGTTATGAATTTGGACCGATTCCAATGCAAAGAATTCCGGGCAGAGATCCAAATGCATTCTATGCCAAAGAATGGCATGTAGACCCAGAAGTGCCTATGGGCGAAGATTGCTTACGGGCAAACATCTGGACTCCAGCTCATACCGCCGATGAGAAACTTCCGGTTATGGTATGGATTTTCGGTGGCGGACTTTCCGAAGGTTATCCGCATGAGATGGAATTTGATGGGGAAAGAATCGCTAGTCGTGGCGTCATCTTAGTATCCATCGGTTACCGACTGAACGTATTTGGTGAGCTTTGCCACCCGGAACTGACCGCATCCCAGCCAGAAGCACCATCCAACTTCTGCTTCCTGGATCAGGCATACGGTATCACATGGGTTAAGAGAAACATCGCCAACTTCGGTGGTGATCCGGAAAATATCACCATCTTCGGACAGAGCGCTGGTGGCGCTTCCGTTCTGACTCATATGTGTGCAGAGCAGGCAGAAGGCTTATTCCAGAAATGTATTATTGAATCCTTCAACCCGCTGAACCCATCGATTCCTCCTACACGCTTCAGTTTCAAACCGACTCCGTTCACAGATAAAGAAGCCATGGGAATCAAATTCTTTGAAGAGTTCTTAGGTGTAAAGACATTAGAAGAAGCGAGAAAATTGGATGCTCAGTTCATTATGGACAAATATACCGAGAGCAAGTTGTTCTTTAATAATATCGTAGATCCATATTATTTAGATGTTCCTGTATTGGATTGTCTCCTGGCAAATAAATTCCACGATGTTCAGTTCATGCTGGGCAACACCGTAGATGAATTTACAGAAGGTCCGGATTGTGATGACGAAGAAGGCATCATGAAATGGATTGACGAGCATTATGGCGAATATGCAGAAGGTTTCAAGGAGTTAGTACGCAAATCGGACAAGCCATTAAAAGAGGCAGCAACCATAAGCAGAGTTGCTGTAGGCAATGATATTTTAGTTACAGAACTGGCGAAGATGGGACGCAAGTTCTACTTCTATAATTTTGATCCGGAAATTCCTGGCGATAATGCTGGTTCCTTCCATTCTTCTGATTTGTGGTTCCAGTTCGAAACTCTGGCGCGGTGCTGGAGACCGTTTGATGGACATCACTACGATTTAGCAAGAAAGATGTGCAACTATTGGACCAACTTTGCGAAGACTGGCAATCCAAATGGTAACGATGCTGACGGAACTCCAATGCCGGAATGGAAACCGGTAACTCCGGAAGCACCATTCCCAATCCGTCTCTATGACGAGATTACCATGGGCGATGATTTCCGTAGCGACATTGAGAAATACGTTTACGACATCTGGTATAAAGAAAACAATAAATAAACCTTATCGAATTACAGACAAAAAGGGGAAGCAGACCAGAAGGTCTGCTTCCCTTTCATTAATAGAGAAGGTTGTATTTATAAAAATAATAAAGGGTGATTTTTTTTATGAATTTTACGGAGCTATTTTACTTATGCCTTCCACATACCATGGAGATTACAAAGCGCTAAAACTTCGGTTGGTTCTTCGTCTTTTCCCAAGGTAAAACATGCTGCCGGCTTATCTCCCGGTCGTAAGCATTTGAAATATGCGCCCGGTTTGGTCTGAACATAAATCCATTTAATGTGGTGGCCGTTCTCCATTGGATGATCGTCAGAACCAACATTCACGTGGAGCTTGTTATTTTCCAGTATCCATACAGGAACATGTTTCTCGTAGGCTCCGTCCTCTGTATTCGGAACGATTTCCTCCATTGGTTCACCACAGCAGATAATGTCCGCTTTTGTTGCTTCCACCTTTGCCACAATCTGTCCGCAAAGTTTGCATCTGTAAAATTTTAATGTCAAATTATTACTCCTTTCTTTTTATTTTGTAGTATTATGTATTTTATAGGGAACTTGAAAAGTTGATTTTTTCTTGTCTCTATCTGATACTCAATTTATCAACTTATATAATAAGTGCAACTACCAGATACGAAGTGGGGTAATTCATTTATGCGTAGTTGCGGGGGGCGTATTATGGAAGAAATGAAGAAAACAAATGAGAGGAATACGGTAGCAATTCTTAATCCAGTGGAATTGATCAAATGGTGCAAAAATCGAAAAGCAACGTTAGGTCTTTCCAATGCAAAATTAGCAGAGATGTCCGGTGTGCCGATTGGTACTATTGACCGAATTATGTCTGGCAACTACACGGAATTTAAGTATAGTTCCATTCAGCCATTAGTTGCGATTCTTTTGGGGTTCGGTCAGGAAACTCCGGAACCGAATGAAGAAAACGAGCAGGAACAGTTTTACTATGAAACCATCGAAGGCTATAAAATTATTGTTGAAAACAAGAATAGTGAGATTCGTCATTATAAAGCGAGTCTGGAGCATGTAGAGAATGAAGTAAACTATTTAAGACAGGAAAATGCCAGCAAGAAAGAATTACTAGACCGTATGTCCGAACATATTACATGGTTGGAGCAATTTATCAATAAAAACGATATTAAATAAACGAGTTGTAAAATATTAGGGCGGAAAAGCCCGCCCTGGGAAAATCCTATGTTATACAGAGAAGATCGTTATCACAATAAAATATCCCAGCTTGGTTTTGGTTGCATGAGATTTCCGAAAAAAGGAAATCTCATTGATTATGATGAGACAGAAAAACAGATTCTGGCAGCCATCGACAGGGGAGTGAATTATTTTGATACCGCTTATATTTATCCGGGCAGTGAAGACTGCTTAGGTAAAATTCTGGAAAAGAATCAATGTCGAGAGCAAATCAGTATCGCGACGAAACTCCCTCATTATCTTTTGCGGAATGCGGCAGCCATTGACAAGACCTTTAACGAGGAGTTGTCCCGGCTGCGCACGGATTATATCGACTATTATCTGATGCATATGTTTACGGATATTTCAGAATGGGAAAATCTGCGGAAGATGGGCATCGAGCAATGGATTGGAGACCGAAAGGCAGAAGGGAAAATCCGGAACATCGGCTTTTCTTATCATGGAACAACGGATATGTTTCTGAAAATCTTAGACTGCTATGATTGGGACTTTTGCCAGATTCAGTATAATTATTTAGATGAAAATTCTCAGGCGGGCCGCATTGGTCTTCAGGCAGCAGCGAAAAAAGGAATTCCAGTCATTATCATGGAACCGTTACGAGGCGGTAAGTTAGTTGATATCCCGGAAAAAGCAAAACAGGTGTTAGCTTTCGACAGCAAGGGATATTCTGCTGCAGAAATCGGTTTGCGTTGGCTTTGGGACCAGAAAGAAGTCACTTGCGTTCTTTCTGGAATGAACTCTATGGAAATGTTGGAAGAGAATGTAAGAATCGCTTCCGACGCAGAACCGGGACATTTGTCTGAGGAAGACTTTGTGATTTTAGATCAGATAAAATCCATCATCAAGGAGAAGGAAAAAGTTGGATGCACGGGCTGCCGTTATTGCCAGCCTTGTCCGAAGGGCGTGGATATTCCGAACATTTTCTATTACTATAACTTGATGTACATCGAGAAAAAGAACCAGGCCCGGATAGAATACATCCGTGGTTATGCAATGCAGAAAAATCCGGTTTATGCAACTGCGTGTGTTGCTTGCGGAAAATGCGAGCAACATTGCCCGCAACATATAAAAATTATTGAGAATCTGAAGGTTGCAGATAAAGCATTACGTCCTTTCCCATTTAAAATTGGTGCAGCGGTTGCAAAAAAATTCCTAGTAAAATAAAAACGTTATTAAACCGTTGGATGAGTATTCGCAGCATAAATGCGGACAAAACTATGATAGAACTGACATCGTTTGAAGAACTGAAAAGTGAAGAACTGAAACTTTATTCCGAGTTTTCCGAGCCTCAGCTAGCTCGTTTCTTTGAACCGAAGCCCGGACTTTTCATTGCGGAAAGCCTTCTGGTTACGGAACGTGCCATGGACGCCGGTTTCGAACCGTGGTCTTTTCTTTTGGAAAAGAAAATGGCAGAAGGAGAAGCGAAAAAACTGATAGGTCGGTTTCCTGACGTTCCCGTTTATGTGGCTTCGGAAGATCTTCTGAAAACCATCACTGGTTATCCCGTAACTCGTGGCGTGCTTTGCGCCATGAAACGGAAAAAAGAAAAAGTGGTAGAGGAAATTTTAGAAGGTACGAAACGGATCGTGCTGTTGGAGGATGTAGAAAACCCGACCAACGTAGGAGCTATTTTCCGTTCTGCAGCGGCGTTAGGGATTGATGCAGTGTTGCTGAGCAAAGGATGTGCAGACCCGCTCTATCGCAGAGCCATTCGTGTCAGCATGGGAAATGTTTTTTCCATACCATGGACTTTTTCCGAGAATTGGTTAGCAGATATAGAAAAGCTAAAAAATCAGGGCTTTCAGACAATAGCTATGGCTTTGAAAGAAGATTCTGTTTCTATGGATGATTTACGTCCGGAACCGGAAGAACGAGTCGCCCTTCTTATGGGAAACGAAGGAGCGGGGCTGAAGGAGGAAACCATCTCAGCCTGTCACAAGACGGTGATGATTCCAATGGCCAACGGAGTAGATTCTCTGAATGTGGCTGCAGCTTCCGCCGTAGCTTTTTGGCAGATTAGAAAATAAATGAAGGAGACGAACATGCCGGTATTACTGGAAATCTTTTTAACCTTTGCAAAAATCGGTCTGTTCACGTTCGGCGGCGGATATGCCATGATTTCCATCATTGACAATAACTGCGTTGAACGAAAGAAATGGATTACTCACGATGAAATGATGAATATTACCGTTATTGCGGAGTCCACTCCGGGTCCGATTGCGATTAACTGCGCGACCTATGTGGGCTATAAGAAAGGCGGTTTTTTAGGAGCCTGCGCTGCAACCATCGGCGTCGTGTTGCCTTCCTTTGTCATCATTTATATTATTTCCATTTTTCTGGACAATTTTCTCCAGATTGCCTGGATTGCGAAAGCTTTTACCGGAATCAAGGCCGCAGTTGGCCTCTTAATTCTGGATGCAGCCATTAACATGATAAAGAAAATGAACAAGAAAGTTCTGCCGATTGGGATCCTGGTTGGAGCATGTCTGGTCATGTTGACAGTTAATTTCTTCTCTTTGAAATTCTCTTCCATCGTACTGATGCTCATCGCAGCAGCCGTAAGTGTAGTAGTCTTCCTGATTCGTAAAAATCTGGCGAAGAAAGGAGGAAATGTCTGATGGTATATTTGGATTTATTAATTGGATTTTTGAAAGTCGGACTGTTCTCCTTTGGCGGTGCTTATGGTGCCATTCCGCTGATTCGTGATGTGGTTATGTCCTATGGATGGATGAGCGATGCTACCCTTTCCAATATGATTGCTGTTAGCGAAAGCACGCCGGGACCGATTATGGTTAATATGGCGACCTATGTTGGAAGCTCACAGGGCGGAATTCTAGGAGCCCTTTTGGCAACTTTTGCTGTAGTACTTCCAGCCTTTCTCATCATTCTTCTGATTATGGTACTACTGAAGAATGTCTTGAAGAATCAATATGTGCAGGCGGTTTTAGGCGGTTTGAAGCCGTGCGTTATCGGAATCGTTTTGGCCATGGGTATTTACATGATTATCCGCAACATTTTCCCGGCTTCCTTCGGAGGCTTTGACTGGAAGACCTTGCTCCTGACCATCTTCCTGGCCGCCGTTTTTTATTTGCCGGTAAAAATTGCACCGAAAGTATTCAAAAAGAAAATCTCGCCAATTCTTCTGATCGTGATTGCAGCCATCTGCGGAATTATTATTTATTAATATGCTATGTTTCTATGGAAATAAAGAATTGAACAGAGACTTTTAAAATGCTATTATTAGTAAAAAAAGGAGAATATAAAAATGACAAATATCATTACAATAAGCAGACAGTTTGGCTCCGGCGGAAGAGAAATCGGAAAGAAATTGGCTGAAAAATTAGGCTATGATTATTACGACAAACAGATTATTACCGATATTGTTTCAAAAACAGAATTAGCCAGCAGCTTTGTAGAAGGCGTTTTGGAAGGAAAGATTAAAGATTCGCTGGTATATGCTTCTGAAAATTCTTTTGATATGGCATTATCCTATCAGTCCATGGAAATTGCAGATATTCACAAAGCACAGACGCAGACCATCGAGGAAATGGCTGCAAAAGGAAATTGTGTTATTGTTGGCCGTTGCGCCGATTACATTCTTAAAGATAAGCCAGATATTAACTTAACTAGACTTTATATCTATGCTCCGATGGATGTTCGTGTAGAGCGTTGTATCAAACGTGAAAAAGAAAATGAAAATTACACACCAAAGCAGATGGCAAAAGAAATCAAGAAGATTGATAAAGACCGTGAGCATTATTATTCCATTTATACCGGCAATGACTGGGGTGATATCGAGAACTTTGATTTCTGCGTAAATACTGCCAGCATGGACATGGATGCTATCGTTGATGGATTAGCAAAAATAGCAGAATAATTGTTGCTTTTAAATAATAAAATGCGTTGTGGGACATATCTGCCCACAACGCATTTTATTAATTAATTTTTTAAATTTGTAAGTTGCGATGAGAAGATTTAGCCAAAGTATCTCTTCAGTAAACCTTCGAAAGCTTTGCCATGTCTAGCCTCGTCACGAGCCATTTCATGAACGGTGTCATGGATAGCGTCTAAGCCAAGTTCTTTCGCTTTCTTAGCAAGCTCTGTCTTTCCTGCTGTTGCGCCGTTTTCAGCTTCTACTCTCATTTCAAGATTCTTCTTTGTAGAATCTGTTACAACTTCGCCTAAAAGTTCAGCAAATTTTGCTGCATGTTCTGCCTCTTCAAAAGCAGCTTTTTCCCAATATAAACCGATTTCCGGATAGCCTTCACGGAAAGCTACACGTGACATAGCAAGGTACATACCTACTTCGGAGCACTCGCCGTTAAAGTTTGCTCTTAATCCTTCGATGATTTCTTCTGGAGCATCCATACCAACACCTACGATGTGCTCAGCTGCCCATGTCATTCCTTCGCCACCCATTTTTTCAAATTTATCAGCTGCGGCTCCACAGATAGGGCATTTTTCAGGAGCGGTGTCTCCCTCATGTACATAACCGCATACTTTGCAAACCCATTTTGCCATTTATATTTCCTCCTTTTGTGTAATTATTTATCTTTTTATTTTCTGTTAAAATTGTACTTCATAAAAGCTTTTTTTTCAATGTATGGAGCATAATATAAGATTGAATTTTTAGTGAAAATGCAGAACAAATTTCTGCTTCTTAATCAAATCTTAAGAAAAATCCCTATTTCTTATTAAAGCCTTTCTGGAGTAAAATTAGACCATCAAAGGAGGACTTGGTTATGTCAAACATTTTAATCTGTGATGATGAGAAGGACATCGTAAATGCACTGAAGATTTATTTATCAGATCCGGATTATGTGCTTATGGAAGCTGCCAATGGAAAAGAAGCTTTGGCGGTAGTGGAAAAGCAGGAGGTAGACCTAATACTGATGGATATCATGATGCCGGTCATGGACGGCATCACAGCCATGACGAAAATCCGCGAAATCAGTAATGTGCCGATTATCTTACTGACAGCAAAAAGTGAGGACTCCGACAAAATTCTGGGACTGAATGTAGGTGCAGATGATTACATCACAAAGCCTTTCAATCCTTTGGAAGTTACGGCCAGAGTGCGCTCCCAACTGCGACGGTACCTGAAGTTGGGAAGCGGCGTGCAACAACCGGAGAATTTTGTGATTGGCGGGATTGAGCTTGATGACGTAGCTAAGACCGTAACGGTAGATGGGAATGAAGTCTCCTTGACACCAAAAGAATATGAAATACTGAAGCTCCTGATGGCGAATCCGGGAAAGGTGTTCTCTCCAAAAGAAATTTACCAGACTATCTGGAAGGAAAAGCCTTTCGGAACGGACAACACCGTAGCGGTTCATATCCGTCACTTGAGAGAGAAGATTGAAATCAATCCATCGGAGCCCCGATACATAAAGGTCCTGTTTGGACAGGGTTATAAGTTCATGGAGGAACGCAGATCATGAAGAACTTTTTACGGTCCATTACCGGAAAAATAATGTTATATATTGTTTGTACCTTAGCGGCTCTGGTTTGTACCTGCAGCGTGCTGGGGTGGATTGTCGCCTATGATGACGCTGCAAGTTGCAACCTGGATTTTTATTCTGACACGGAAGAAGAAATTCTTACGCAAAAGGTTGGAACTTATCTCTATCCGGAAATTCATAGCATTCTAAACAACTTGCTGTCCAACCCGGAGGAACAGTATCCTTCCTTTGCTTATGAAATATACGATAAAGAGGGAAAACTTCTGTTTAAATCCGAAAAAGATTTGGATTCGAAAACCACATTTAAGTATGGATTTAGGGCAAATGAGGTGGATCTGGGAGACCATACCAGAAACGTCATCATCTATGACAATTGGAACTGGTCGAATGAATCCGATACAAGTTGGGCCGATTATGTGGCAAAGGTTTCTATCGTCCCAGACACCTGGTATGCAAAAGAAATTCACAGAATCGAAGTCTGGACTCACATAGAATATTCCCTGCGGTATTGGGTATATATCATCAGTGCTTTGGCAGCCCTTCTTATGGTGGTTACGTTTATCGTGCTGTTGTGTGTTTCCGCTCATCGGCCGAACAGCGACGAACTGCATCCAGGACTATTGAACAAAGTTCCATTTGATGTCATGCTGGTTCTTTACTTTATAGGATGTTCAGGTGCTTGGTGGCTGTTTATGGCAATCGGTTATTCTGCCATTGGAATTGTGACGACTCTGATTGCTGGAGGCATCTTGTTTCTGGTAGCTGTTCCATTTGTAATTGGATTGGCTATGAGCATCGCTGCACGAATCAAGCAGCATAACTTATTTAAGAACACCGCTATCTGGATGCTGATGAAACTGATTGGCCGCTTCTTCCGCTGGATTGCAAAAAATCTGCCGGTTGTATGGAAGGCTGCTTTGATTGTAGCTGTGATTGCAATAGTCGAATTGATTGTAATCTTTGGCAGTTGTGCTTGGTTCTCTGAAGGAGCGGCGTTTTTCCTGGTTATCGAAAAAATCATCATCGTTGCCCTGGCGATTTATGCGGCATCCTGCTTCAAACGCCTGAAAAAGGGTGGGGAAGCTCTGGCAGCTGGCAATTTGGAACATGTGATAGATAAGAAGGGCATGATTGGCGATTTTAAAAACCATGCAGATCATTTGAACCGCATCGGCGAAGGAATGTCGGCAGCAGTGGACGAGCGCATGAAGAGCGAGCGCATGAAGACTCAGCTCATCACCAATGTTTCCCACGATATTAAGACTCCGCTGACTTCTATCATTAACTATGCATCTCTCATTAACGTGGAACCATGTGACAATCCGGTAATTAAGGAGTATTCGGAAGTTTTGGTAAGACAGTCGGAGAAATTAAAACGCTTATTGGAAGACTTGGTGGAGGCATCGAAAGCTTCTACTGGAAATCTGGATGTATGCTTAGCTCCTTGCGATGCTTCGATATTCATTGAACAGGCCGGAGGCGAGTATGAAGAAAAGCTGGAAAAATCAGAACTGATCTTGGTGACCCAGACTCCAGAAGAAGCAGTAAGGATTATGGCCGACGGACGTCGCATGTGGCGTGTTTTTGATAATCTGATGAACAACATTTGCAAATATGCGCAGCCTGGCACTCGAGTTTATTTGTCTCTGGAGAAAACAAATGGCGACGCAGTTATTACTTTTAAGAATACTTCCCGAGAAGCTTTAAATATGTCCGAAGAAGAACTGATGGAGCGCTTTACCCGAGGGGATTCATCCAGAAATACAGAAGGCAACGGTTTAGGGCTGTCCATTGCTAAAAGCATGGCCGAGATTCAGAACGGAAGTCTGAACGTGGTAATCGATGGAGACTTATTTAAGGCCATCCTTCGTTTCCCGGTGATTGAAAATTAAAAGTACGGTAGTGATACAGAGGGGATTATTGGCGCTGGAGAAAAATAACGGTTATGTACCAGAAAAAATTTGGCAAAGAAAAAAATAACGGTTATGTACCAGAAAAAATTTGGCAAAGAAAAAAAATAACGGTTATGTACCAGAAAAAATTTGGTTAAGACAAAAAATTATGTACATGAAAAAATAAAAAAAGTGTACATAACCGTTATTTTTTATTGAAAGCAAAGAAGGCTATGGCACACAACCGTAATTTTTTATCGTGACGAGATTGCACTTGAAAATTTGTGTCAAAAGAAGCCACCAATTAGGACCCAATACGTGGTATACTTTTAGAAATGCATATTGATTTTACTATGATAGCATATAGATTCTATGATAAATAAACTTTGGTAGGTGGCGCAGAAAACTCATGAAAGAACGATTGAAAAAACATCCGATTATATTTGCCATTGTGTCATTTATCGTCATGCTCATCGTTTTCAGCGTAATCGCCGTTCTCGTGAGCACGTCTTATTCCATTTATCTGGATTTTGGAACGAACCGTGATATTGCAAATCTATCGGTAAAAATTGCTCCGGAAGAGACCCCTTTGGAATATCATGAAATAACCAATCATCAAGGTGAGGGAGATATTGTTGAAGTTACGGACATCAAGATTGAAGACAATTTTATCCGAATTAAAATTCATGCGTTAAAAACAGGAAGGGCTTCGCTCCACATATGTTTTACGATGAAAGATGCCGATGGAAATCCTGTTCGCCAGGAAAACGGAATGATTGTGCTAGTAAATCACTTGAAGGGG
>JAKSRL010000100.1 GCA_024403635.1 Lachnospiraceae bacterium
AATGCTGACTTCGACGGTGACCAGATGGCAGCTCATCTTCCGCTTTCCGCAGAGGCTCAGGCTGAGTGCAGATTCCTTCTGCTTTCACCGAACAACCTGCTGAAACCTTCCGATGGCGCTCCGGTAGCTGTTCCTAGCCAGGATATGGTTTTAGGTATTTACTACCTGACCCAGCAGCGTGATGGCGAACCAGGAGAAGGAAAAACTTTCAAGAACATTAACGAAGCTATCCTTGCATATGAGAATCATGTCATCACTCTCCACAGCAAGATTAAAGTCAGAATAGAAGCAAAAAATGCTAAGGGCAAAGCGATTATCGGCGTTATCGATACTTCCCTCGGCCGTCTCCTGTTCAACGAAATCATTCCTCAGGACTTAGGTTTCGTAGAGAGAAAGAAAGACGAAGATTACCTGAAACTGGAAATCGACAAACTTGTTGATAAGAAGACTTTAAAGAAGATCCTTGAAAAAGTTATTAATATTCATGGTGCTACTGTAACCGCAGAAGTTCTCGATAACATCAAGAGCATGGGTTACAAGTACGCAACCAGAGCTGCTTTCACCGTATCGATTTCCGATATGACGGTTCCGGATGAGAAGAAGGACATCGTTAAGAGAGCAGAAGAAACTGTTGAAAACATTCAGCAGGACTACCGTATGGGTATGTTAACGGAAGAAGAACGTTACAACAGCGTTATTGACATTTGGGAAGAGGCAGACCGTGAAGTTACTTCCGCTCTGATGAACACTCTGGACAAATACAATAACATTTACATGATGGCGGACTCCGGTGCCCGTGGTTCTGACCAGCAGATTAAACAGCTGGCCGGCATGCGTGGTCTGATGGCGGATACTACCGGTCGTACCATCGAGCTCCCTATCAAGTCAAACTTCCGTGAAGGTCTGGACGTATTGGAGTACTTCATTTCCGCCCATGGCGCACGTAAAGGTTTGTCCGATACCGCTCTTCGTACCGCCGACTCTGGTTACCTGACCCGTCGTCTGGTTGACGTTGCTCAGGAACTGATTATCAATCAGCTTGACTGCTGTGAAGGCGAAGACGAAATCCCATACATGGAAGTACAGTCCTTCATGGATGGTAAAGAAGAAATTGAAGACTTACGCGAGCGTATCTTAGGTAGATATGCTGCAGAAGACATCCTTGACAAGAAGGGCAACGTAATTGTTGCTAAGAACCATATGATCACTCCATCCCGTGCGGATGCAGTTATGAAGAGTGGTGCGAAGGCTGTTAAGATTCGTACCGCCCTTACCTGCCAGAGCGAGACTGGTATCTGTTCTAAGTGCTACGGCGCGAACATGGCTACTGGTCAGGCTGTTCAGGTTGGTGAAGCTGTTGGTATTATCGCTGCTCAGTCCATCGGTGAGCCAGGTACTCAGTTAACCATGAGAACCTTCCATACCGGCGGTGTTGCAGGTGATGATATTACCCAGGGTCTTCCTCGTGTTGAGGAGTTGTTTGAAGCTCGTAAACCTAAGGGCGTTGCGATTATTTCTGAGTTCGCAGGAACTGCAGAAGTACGCATGAACAAGAACAAACGTGAAATCGTTGTAACAGACGAAGAAGGCAAAGAGAAAGCTTACCTGATTCCTTACGGATCCACCATGAGAATTCAGGAAGGCCAGAAGGTTAAAGTTGACGTTGGTGAAAAACTGACCGAAGGTTCTATTAACCCTCATGACATCATGAAAGTTAAAGATGTTAAGGACGTTCAGGACTATATCATGAAGGAAGTACAGAGAGTATACAGACTTCAGGGTGTAGAAATTAACGATAAGCACATCGAAGTAATCGTTCGTCAGATGTTGAAGAAGGTTCGTATTGACGAAGCTGGCGATTCGAACTTCTTAGCTGGAACTACGGTTAACTTAGTTGAATTCAACAAGACCAACAAGGCTCTGATTGCAGAAGGCAAAACTCCGGCAGAAGGAAAACAGATTATTCTTGGTATCACCAAGGCTTCTCTGGCAACCAACTCCTTCCTGAGTGCTGCTTCCTTCCAGGAGACGACAGTGGGTCTGGGCGAAGCTGGGATGAATGGTAAGGCTGTCCCATGGATCGGTCTGAGAGAGGACGTCATCAGTGGGCAGCTGGGCCCAGCGGTAACTGGTATGACACGCTCCCGCAACGTACATCTGAACACCGATGATATGATCGCAGAAGCTGCTGAGAATAAATATCAGGAAGCAGTTGCAGCAGCAGGGGAAGCTACGGTAAACCCAGCGGACGCTGCACTTGACGCTGATATTGCAGATCTTATTGCAGAAGAATTCGTAGCAGTAGACGCAGCAGACATCGAAGACGAAGAATAAATAACTAAGACGGCGGGTGTAAGCGTTATGCGAGCGTCCGCCGAGTAAAAGGTAAAAACTATGATTCATGGTAAATACATAAATCAAGGTGAAGAATTAACTGACGTACTTAAGGTGCGTCAGTTATCTTTATGTGATGCAATGGAAAATATCAGCGGCGAAGCCGACGAACTGGACGGGCTGGCAGTAAATATTATGGTGGACCTTCCACTGGAAGACACAGGAGCCGCCGCTTCCGAATCTGAAAATGCTGTTGGCCCAGGAGCCTGTGAGTCCGGAGCAAAAAGGTTTACAGGAAAAGCGCTGGAAACGGCAAAAATCGGCGTAGATGGTAAACCTGTCCTGTATATGGGCTGTGGACGTATTCTCTGCGATATCGACCGGTTTCGCTTCTATATTGACCAAGTAGGAATCCTTCCTGGTCTGCGGAATCATGGATTCGGCGAATTTGCCCTCCGCATGTTGGTAGATAAGGCCAATTTATGCGGCGCCCAAAAAGTCTGGCTGAAACTTCCGGAACAATGGGCAAGCGAAGAGGCAAAGGAGCGGGCCCTGAAATTCTTCACTGGCATGCACTTCAAGTTTGAAGCATATGACGAAGAAACGGAAGCCCAGGCAGCACAAGATGGTGCGTCAGCCCAGGCAGCGGGCGGCGCTTTTGCCAACGAAGGCCGCTGGATGGCGGCGGACATCGATGATTTCCACGCATGCTGTCACCATTAATAAAGAAAATGATAAAGAAAATCCGTGAATTCGTTCACGGGTTTTTTTATGGGCATGTTTTTTAGCAATATCCCACACATTTTCAATGAAGTTTCGCACAATTGCTGCGACATCCCACACCATACGTGTGAAAACAAAAATAGTGGGGGCGAAATCACCGCATTTTTGGTAAAAAAGTCATGAAAAAGGGGAAATTTCCACATGTCGCGCGTATTTTTGAAATGGGTGGGGGAGAATTTCCATAAAATGCCCCCACTGGATTAAATCGAAGGAGCGTTTATGTGGAAAATGTGCGAAAAACAGCGAAAAAACCAGGGTAACAGGCTGTTTACACCCCCACCAGAAATACAAAGAGGTGTTGTGTGTGGTAAAACGAACGAGAAATCCGAATAATGAGGGTAAAACGTCGGAAAAATCGGAACATTGAGACGAAAACGCGAGCGAAACCTAAAAGGTACTGTACAGGATGACCGCGAGCGAAACCTGAAAATGCGGGGCTAAAGAAGAATTACAGCAAGTAGTCCTGGATCATTTGGTCAACATCCTGGACATCAAGAGGGTGGGAAGAGGTTTCCGACGTGACAATTAGGTTGATGCCGGAAATGATGCCCGCGTTCAAATAATGGCCTTCGCAATAAAGGGTTTTTTCGATGTAAGATTTATCGTCGAGCATGCCACGGTGGTCCCAGTACCACTTCTTGCCGGTGTTTACATTGATGCAAATAAAATCCATGGCCAGGCGGACGCCGTCGATGTACTGGTTTTCGTCATAATGGTATGGAACTCCGAAAAACGCGAGACGGCTGACGATCATGGACTCCGATTTGCTGCGAGTAAACAGATTTGGAATCACCGTCGGATAAATTATTTTTTCTGGATGGCTCATGTTCCGGTCGTAAGGTTCATTTTTCCACGCGTCCATTTTATCGCTGTTGGACCTTCTTTGGGGCAGAAGCTGTGAAAGCCAAGGGTGTTTTTGCAAATAAGCTTCGCTGACAGATTCTTGCTTTAGCACGGAAAGCAGATTTTCGATAGCATTGATTTTGGGAATGATATCCTCCAACTTTTTTCGTGCAATCATTTTTTGGGCGATGACTTGTGCTTCCGCCAGCAGCTTGTTGTTAACGTATCGTTCCTTTCGGGATTTTTTTGTACGGATATAGAGTTCCGTTTTCCCATTTGGCCGCTTTCGGGAGACCAGATAGTCGTCCGAATCAAGGCCGGGGGTTTGCAACAGCTGATTGCGCTCGGACTTAAGCGAGTTGCAGTAATACGTGAGATTTTTTAGATTGAGCATGGAATGTCCTTTCTTGAAATATGTTTTGGATGGAAAACACTGCGAATTTTGAAATATGTTTTGGATGGAAAACGCCGCGAATGAAAATTGATAAGGAGGTCGATTGTAAAAGAAGAGCATCCGAACGGAATCGGGCTATATGCATTCTAAAACCTGTGAAATGTAGACACAAGGTTTACCTTTTCCTCTTTAGGGCTTTACATCGGAAGAGTAAAAGGTTATAATACCACCATCAAATTTAATATCTGTTTCAGGGCGGGGTGAAAGTCCCCACCGGCAGTAAAGTCTGCGAACCCTTTGGGCCGATCAGGTGCGATTCCTGAACCGACGGTATAGTCCGGATGAGAGAAACGAAAGCACAGCTTTTTTGAGCCTTGATTTTTGTCAAGACTCTTTTTTTGCACCTGACGATCGTGAGCAGTCCCGAAGGGACCTGCATAAGCGACGAGGAAACGAATGCACCTGACGATCGCAGAGCACTCGCGAGACAATCGCAGAGCATATAAAGCGGCTTCCAGAACTCAGAACTGACAGATGGAAGGAGTAAAAATGAACTTTAAATCAAACGCATTAAAAATTGCAAAAATGGCCATGTTGGTAGCAGTTTCCATCGTACTGGTACTGCTGATTCACTTCCCGATCTTCCCGATGGTACCGTTCCTGGAGTATGATCCGGCGGACATTCCGATTCTCATTGGCGGTCTGGCTTTCGGTCCGGTAGTTGGCGGCATCCTGACCATCGTTACTGCCGTTATCCAGGGGGTAACAGTAAGTGCCGGCAGCGGCGTTTATGGCATCATCATGCACATCATTGCGACCCTGGCACTGGTACTGACCTCCAGCATCATCTACATCAGCAAAAAGAATCGAAAACGCGCCATCGTTGGTTTAGCTTTCGGCTGCGTTGCCATGGTAGTTGTAATGTTCTTCGCAAACATGTGGATCACACCGGCATTCATGGGTGTTCCTCTTCCGGAACTGATGAAGCTGATGGTTTTCATTCTGCTGTTCAACCTGATCAAGGCAGTTGTGAACTCCGCAGTAACCTTCATCCTTTACAAGAAAATTTCACCGTTCCTGCATAAGGATCAGACGGCGCCAAAGGTATTATAATAAATACTTATGGAAAGTAATAAGCTGATTATGTATAATAAATGATATCAAAGAATAGGGGGAGACTAGCTATGAAGAGGAGAATTTTGTCCATCATCATATCTGGCATGATGATACTGGCATTGTTTCCGGTATCCGTATTTGCAGATACGAATGAAGGAAATGAGGCGAAAATTGGCGATACGGAATATGCGACTTTAGAAGAAGCTATTGACGCTGTTCAGACCAATGACGAAATCTTTCTTTTGAAAGATATTACCAGAGAAGGCAAAGAGCCAATCCAAATATCAAATAAATTTGCCATTGATTTCAATGGACATAGTATTACGGTAGATAAGACTATGTTTCAGATTGATGGCTATGGATGGCTTATTCTTCGGAATGTAGAAGCAATTCAGACATCCGACGATAATGCTTATGGCTTTATTACGGATTGTAGCGGAATGGTCGAGTTGGAATCAACTGCCGGTGAGGGAATCCGTGTAAAAACCTCTTTCATTAAAAATCTGAAGGAAGGCAGTGGATTAAACATCGATACCGCGACCATCCTTTCGGATAACTATGTTGTCGAGAATACAGAAGAGCATACTGGAATCAGTATTATGGATGGTGTTTATACCGGAAAATCCGGAGTCGAAGGACAGCCATCACTGAAAGGTGCTGTATTTTCTAACGTAAAAGGTGAACTGACCATTAATGGAGGTACTTATACCGGAGGTTGGTTCTGCTTAGGACTTGAAGATGGCGCAAATTGTGCAATTAGTGGAAATTCTTCCTTTACATCCTATTCGGATGCAATTCGGGCATATGTAGGATCGGATTTAAAAATAGACAATTGCGAAGTTGAAGTGACCGGAGTCGGCTATTGTGTTGAGGCTGATGGCGGTACCGTTTCCATTGCTGCAGGAACAATCATCCAAAAGATAATGCCTGTTGCTATAGGA
>JAKSRL010000101.1 GCA_024403635.1 Lachnospiraceae bacterium
CTCTGGCCTGTACTTCGGAATTCACGAAGCTCCTAAGTTCCACGAAGGCATCACCGACGAAGAAGTTATCCAGTTAGCACATGAGTGGGTTGACAAATGGGCTCCTCTGGACACCATCGGATACCTGATGATGGGATTCCCAGATCTGTTCAAAGAAGAAATCATTTCTTACTCAAAGAAATATTTTGCGAAATAATTGACGCAAGCGAAACTGCATGCGCTGCGAAGCAAATCGGCTGCACAAAAGTTGCGAAACTCGAGTTCGGCATGCGAAGAAGATGCGCGAAAATGTTAGGGTTGTGACGCAAATAAGAATTTAAGGGGAACCTGACGGTTCCCCTTTTTATGCGCACTTGAAACTTTGCTATAAAGTAAAAATAGTATTTTTCTTATTCCGATAAAAAATCACGGTTGTGTACCGTCTTCTTCCTTTCTCCGACATAAAATCACGCTTGTGTACCATCTTCTTCCTTTTCTCCGACCAAAAATTGCGCTTGTGTATACTTTTTCACATTTTTCTGGTACATAACCGTAATTTTTTATTTTTATCAAATTTATACTGGTACATAAGCGCAATTTTCTATCTTTATCAAATTTGTACTGGTACATAACCGTATTCTTTTGTCAAAGATAATAGTTTTTCTAGAACAATGCCTGAAAAATATAAAAAACCACTACGTTTACTATAAAGGTAACAGCAACCGCGTGTGAGATTCATCATATTTTTCCATAATCCGTCTGAAAAGTTAATTAAATACCTGTTATTTTAAATTTCCAAGAACAAAGTCTTTCACGACGCCGAAGAATTCGCGAGCGGCGTTATTTGGAAGATACAGAGCGCGCGACGGTGAAGAAATGCCACTAACGGTGATGTTGGTAATTCCCTCTTTCTGCATATTGGCTTTCGCGATATGCAGGGAGCGGAACATATGAAAGTTGTTGGTCACGATACCAAGAGTGATTTTCTTATCTTGGGAAGGCGAGCTGTTTCCCACGGTCTGGGGCGACGCGTTTTCGCCGTCCGCTTCTCTCGCCTCAATGATTTCCATGGTGTATTTGATGTTGCCGGTAGTATTTTCCGCTAAATCTTCGCGAATGACCCGCTCGGAAGGAATGCCTTGCTGCTCTAGATAGCGAGCCATGCCCTCGGCCTCCGTGAACGGCTCGTTGAAGCCTTGAGCACCAGACACAATACACATAGTGTCCGGGTTTACGTTCAGATAATCAATGGCCGCGTCCAGACGGTACTTTAAGACCACGCTTGGGCCATAGTCGTGGACTTGGGCACCGAGAACAACAATATAGTCCAGCTCCTGAGGACTTTGGGCGCCGAAGTCCGAGAAGATTAAACCTTCAACGGTTGCGAAAAAGATGCATCCAATAATGACGCATATGAGGAAAATCCGTTTGAGGATTTTCGGCAGAAGCGTCCACCAATGAAAACGAACCGCGACAGCAAAGAGGGCGAACACCGCTGCCAGCACAAACCAGAAGACGAAAAACAAGCCTCCCGAATGCAGCGACGCAATCATGATGCCGTAAACAAAACATATTACTGATAAGATGATCCAAAGAATTAGCATAGGCCCCTCTTTTCATTTTTCTAATTTTAGCAAGAAGGCGGTGTTTTCGCAATGTGCTCGTACGAGGGCGTGACGGCTTTGTTTGCAAAAACATCCGCAGAATTCTCCACATTATTTATGCCGTTTCCTAAACTGTAAACTGCGAATGCGATTAAAACAGCCCGCGAGCCAAAGCTTCGCGGGCATTTCATTTTCCTAAATATTATCTTTAAACACTACCGTCTTCTTTACAGCGGCGATGAGGTCTTTCAGCTCCGCTCCGTTCAGTTGCTGCTCTGCGTCCGAAAGAGCCTTGCAAGGTTCTGGATGCATCTCAATCTCCAGACCGTCTGCGCCCGCCATAACTGCGGCCAGACTCATCGGTTTTATCATCTCTCTGCGTCCCGTAGCATGAGACGGATCCACAATCACAGGAAGATGGGTCAGTTCCTTCAAAGCAGCCACTGCGCTAAGATCCAGGGTGTTGCGAGTAAAAGACTCATAAGTGCGGATGCCACGCTCGCAAAGACAAACCTCTTTATTACCGCCAGCTAAAATGTACTCGGCACAATTTAAGAGTTCCTCGATGGTGGCGTTGGTTCCCCTCTTCAGAAGAACCGGTTTTCGGATTTTGCCAACCTCTTCCAAAAGAGAATAGTTCTGCATGTTCCGGGCTCCAATTTGAATCACATCCGCATACTCTGCAACCAAAGCAACGTCGCGAGTATCTACCACTTCCGTGATGACCGGAAGGCCGCATGCCTCCCCCGCTTTTTTCAAATACTTCAAGCCTTCCTCACCTAAGCCCTGGAAGGAATACGGTGAAGTGCGCGGCTTGTAAGCGCCACCGCGAAGCATGTTGGCCCCTGCATCTTTTGCCAAACGAGCAGCCTCTAACATCTGCTCCTCCGACTCCACGCTGCAAGGTCCCGCGATGATTAAAAAGTCTTCTCCGATATTTATATTTCCAACTTTGAAGCAGGTTTTTTCGCCGCTTGCCGAAAGAGCCGCCAGTTTCAAACCGTCCATCTATGTCTGCCTCTTTTCCTAGAATGCCAAAAATCTTTGTGTGCTGCATCAGCAGCCCGCAAAACTGCGCGCCGCAAAGCCTTCGCGCCAAGTAGCCACAGTATCGCAACTGACTATATATAATACTACAAATTTAAGAAAAACACATAGGAATTCTTATAGAAAAATAAGAGTCTCCGGTCGGCAACTCTTTTAACATTTCTTTTCTGGTATGGTCAGAAATACCAGTCCCGCAACCGTCACGCCGCTGAGGTCGATCATCATATCTAAAAATTCCATGCTCCGTCCTGGCGAGAAGAACTGGATACTTTCATCGACAAAAGCAACCGCTAGCCCGAAAGCCAGGAGAATCAGGAATTTGACGATTCTCTTCCGGCCCTTCAATTTCCACCGACACCATAACGCGGCCTCACAGCCTAAGACAAAGTATTCCGTAGCGTGGGCTAGCGTGCGCACCAGATGGGCGGTCACGTTTCCCGACCCTGTAAACACTTCCAGGAACGGGCGCACCAGTTCCATAACCCAGGAACTTTCGGACGCAGACGTAGTTGCCGGAAGCACCGAATGTCCCCAGATGAAAAGGATGGTGAGAATTATTAAAATGGTGAGTGGGATGTGTTTTTTCATAAGCGTCTCTTTCGTGGAACGCCTGCTTTGCACCACGTTTCGCTTACATTATGATGTCAAATGATCATTTTTGCAAATTAAAAGCGGCCGTAGAGAAATTCTTGGCAAAAAAAGTGCCGGAGGAAACTCCGGCACTTTGAATTTTCTGTATATTATTTTTTCGAATTAGAACATAATTGTGCTCATACGATCGATTTCTTTATGAACTTCTTCGTATACGCCTGGGAATGCGCTTCCTGGTAAACCTGCTGTTAAGCAAGGGATGAAGGAATGTGTTCCACACTTCTTGCATGCTCTTTCTACTTCTGCAGCGATAGTTTCTGGTTTCCAATCTGGAAGGTCACAAACCTTTGTTTCGATTTCGCCCATGAATGTAATCTGTCCGCCGTACTTCTCGATTAATGCTGGAAGGTCGTTTGTTGGAGTGCAGCCCTGCCAAATGTCGATGCCCATTTCGATGAAGGATGGTACTAAGTTTGCGGAGAATGCATCGTTGTGGTGAACTACTAATACGCCGTTCTCATGGTAGTATCCGTAGATTTTTTTGTATGCTGGAACGATGAATTCGTTGAACATATCTGGTGACATGAAGGAGCTCTTTAAGCTGCCGAAGTCGTCGTGGTGAAGGATTGCTTCGATACCAACGCGCTCAACCATAGCATGTGCAAAGTCTAATTCGATTTCTACTAAGAAGTCGATCAGTTCATGCATCTCGTCCGGCTCTTCATAGAAGTTCGCCATAGCATCTTCCATACCCATCAATGCGTGCAGTCTTTCGAAGATACCCTGTGTATGTAAAGCGGATACGTACTGGTTCTCGTGGTCAGTAGAAGCTGCGATGCCTTTTAACATTCCCCAGTATCCAGGATCATCTGGAATGAAAGGTTTGTGGTTTACAACTTCTCTCCATTTTGTGATGTCTTTTAATACGCGGTGTGCGTCATCGTGTACTGGGAATGCACCCATCTGACCCTCTGGGAAGCTCCAAAATACGCCAAACTGGTCAAATCCTTCATTGCCAGGCATGATAGGATAATCGCCCATATAATATAAGTCAGGAACGAGAAGGTTCAGGAAATCATACTGATTCACAAAACGATCCGGCTTTCCGTCCTTTTTCATTACTTCTTGCAAGTTTTCTTTTCCGGTTAACATGGTTATCCTCCTATTATTACTGATTTGAATATAACAACTGTCCTTGCGCCTGTTTTTTTGCGCAAGCACGTTCTTGCTCACCATCATTGTACCTGAAATACGATTTTTTTCAACATGAAGTTGCCTTAATTCATCAAACTATTCATTGGAGCTGGGATACGGCCGCCACGATGTACAAAGTCCGCGCTGCTTTCCGGATGAACCGGCATAATCGGTGCCTCTCCCAGAAGTCCACCAAACTCCACACTGTCGCCAACCTGTTTTCCCGGGGTTGGGATGATACGGACCGCTGTGGTCTTCGTGTTGATCATACCGATGGCTGCCTCATCTGCAATGATGGCCGAAATAGTTTCCGCCGGAGTATCACCCGGAACAGCAATCATGTCTAAGCCAACGGAGCATACGCAAGTCATGGCCTCCAGCTTATCCAGGCTCAGGGTGCCGCAAGCCGCTGCGGCAATCATTCCCTCGTCCTCGGATACTGGGATGAATGCACCCGAAAGTCCACCGACGGAGGATGACGCCATGACGCCGCCCTTCTTAACCGCGTCGTTCAGGAGTGCTAAGGCTGCTGTGGTGCCGTGGGTTCCGCAGGTTTCTAGGCCCATTTCTTCCAAGATTCGTGCTACCGAGTCCCCCATAGCCGGAGTCGGTGCCAGGGAAAGGTCTACAATACCGAACGGAGTGTCCAGTCGTTGGGACGCTTCTTGTGCGACCAGCTGACCCACGCGGGTTACGCGGAAGGCGGTCTTCTTTATGGTCTCCGCCACTACGTCGAATGGCTGGCCTTTGATTTCTTTTAAGGCGCTGTGAACAACGCCCGGTCCGGAAACGCCGACATTGATGACTCGTTCCGGTTCGCCTATGCCGTGGAAGGCGCCGGCCATGAACGGGTTATCCTCAACCGCGTTGCAGAACACAACTAATTTTGCGCAACCGATGCCGTCAGAAATATCCGCGGTATCCTTAATAATATTGCCCATCAGCCGAACAGCGTCCATGTTGATGCCGGCCTTTGTGGAGCCAACATTGATGGAGCTGCAAACCAGATTGGTCTGAGCCAGAGCCTGAGGGATGGAGCGAATTAGCTTTTCGTCCGCCAGAGTCATGCCCTTCTGAACTAATGCGGAATAGCCACCGATAAAATCGACGCCGCAGGTTTTCGCTGCCCGATCCATAGTTAAGGCGAAGTCTACATAGTCCTCGCATTCGGAAGCCGCTGCTACCAAGGCCATCGGCGTAACAGAAATTCGTTTGTTTACGATCGGAATGCCGTATTCCTTTTCAATGTCTTCCGCAACAGGAACCAGGTTTTCCGCATAACGACAGATTTTGTCGTAAATTTTATCGCAGGCCTTTTTCGGGTCTTCGTCACTGCAGCTGAGCAACGAGATGCCCATGGTGACGGTACGAATATCCAGGTGCTGCTGCTGAATCATTTTTATTGTCGAAAGTATATCTTTTTGATTAATCATCGTCGTCCTCTAAATTGTGTGCATTGCGTCGAAAATTTCTTCACGCTGGATGTGGATAGAGAGTTCCATTTCTTTGCCCAATTCGGTCAGCATGTCCGAAATCTCTGCGAAGTTTACGGTTGCCTGGCTGATGTCAACGGCCATAACCATAGTGAAGTTGCCTTGAAGGATCGTTTGGGAAAGGTCCAGGACGTTCACGTTGATTTCTGCCAGTTTGATGCAGATACCGGCGATGATGCCAACCTTGTCATTTCCTATAACTGTGATAATCGCGTTCATTTTTTCTCCTGTTCTGGCATGAGGTGTCAATATGATCTGACGATCGGCTGCATGCCTGTTCTGCGATGGACGACTCTTTTTAGAATATGTTTGATTTTACCAT
>JAKSRL010000102.1 GCA_024403635.1 Lachnospiraceae bacterium
AAGAATACGAAAAGAAGCAAAATCAAAGGAATAAGGACAGATAAATGGCAATTTATATTGAGAATGAATCGAGAGTAGTATTTGATTTTAAGAGCGTTGATTCGACCGTAAAAAAGGCGATTAAAGCTGTATTTCAAGACAAAAATCTTCCGGAAGAACTGGATGTAAATGTTTTAATTACGACTTCAAAGTCCATCCGGACTATTAACTGGGAAAACCGAAACGTAGACAGCGTGACCGATGTTCTTTCCTTCCCATATTATGATTATGAGGAGCCAGGTGTATTTTTAGAAGAAATTTTAGAAGACGAAGAGAATATTCTCGGGGACATTATTATTTGTGCCAGCAAGATTAAAGAGCAGGCAAAGAAGTATGGACATAGCCAGAAAAGAGAATTGGCTTTTTTAATCGTACACAGTATGTTACACTTAATTGGATATGACCATATGGAAGAAAAAGACGCGGAGCTGATGCAAGCAGAAGAGCGTCGTATTATGGAAATTATTAACATCAAGAGATAGATTGACACATGAGTAAAAAAGGTAAAGGGAATTTCCTGATGCAGGGCGCCATTTTGGGCGTTGCCTCCATCGTAGTAAGATTAATCGGAATAATCTATCGAGTTCCGCTGAATAATATTTTAGGAGAAAAAGGTGTTGCGTATTACGGCGTAGCTTTCGACGTATACTCAATCCTTCTTTTATTATCATCTTACAGTCTTCCTTTAGCTGTATCTAAAATGGTTTCCAAACGGGTAACCTTAAAACAGTATAAAAATACCAGAAGAATTTTTATTTTCGCCCTTGCCTTTGCTTTCGTCTGTGGTGTAGCAGCCTTCTGTATTACCTTCTTTGGGGCAGATTTCTTTGCAAGATTATTAAATTATCCACAAAGCGCCGTTGCTTTAAAAGTTCTTTCTCCGGCGTTGATTATTTTATCTATCATGGGCGTTATGAGAGGATACTTCCAGGGCTTAGGAACGATGATTCCTACTGCTGTTTCCAATATTGTAGAGCAGATTATTAATGCAATCATTAGTATTGTTGCTGCTTCCGCCCTCTATAAATCGGTTACCGATGCCCAGATTGCAAAATATAGTTTTAACAATGTCCGGGAAGCTTATGGTGCAGCTGGTGGTACGTTAGGTACAGTATGCGGTGCCTTAGCCGCTTTGATTTTCCTTATCGTATTATATTGTCTCTATCGTAAGATTCTGAAGAAACAAATTAAAAACGACGAAACAGATTACGAAGAACCTGTTGGAAGTATTTTAAAGGTACTGATTCTGACCATTATTCCGGTTATTTTGAGTACTACTATTTATAATATTAGCGGTCTTTTGGACGCCGGTTTGTTTAGTAATATTATGGAAGCAAAGGGCATGAATCACGATACCATCGACGTTTTAACTGGTATGTTTACGGGTAATTATCGTCTGTTGGTAAACGTTCCAATTGCACTTGCCAGCGCTTTAGCTTCTTCGCTGATTCCTAGCATAGTTAAATCCATGACCGAAGGAAACCGAGGAGTTGTAATCAATAAAATCGAATCTTCCATCAAAGTAACCATGATGGTTGCATTCCCTTGTGCAGTGGGAATTGGTGTATTATCCAGACAGATTATGGGATTTCTTTTTCCAACCAGTACCGATCCGGACAAAGTTTCCCTGATGTTTATTGTTGGATGTATTTCTATTGTTCTTTATTCCTTATCTACCATTACAAACTCTATCCTTCAAGGAATTGATAAGATGAGAATACCGGTAATTCATTCCGCCATCGCTTTAGTTGCACACGTAATTATTTTAGTTGGAATGCTTTACCTTTTTAAAATTGATATTTTTTGTGTTGTAATTTGTGATGCCTTATTTGCCTTAATTGTCTGCATTTTAAATGCACGTTCCTTAAATAAGTATTTAGGATATCGACAAGAAATTAAAAAGAGCATTATTATGCCGGCAATTTGTTCCATCATCATGGGAATCTTCGCATATTTCATTAGCTACTTTATTTACAAGGGCATTAAGAGTTATGCTGTTTCTGTTTTGATAACGATGATCGCAGCGGCTATAATTTATGGAGTCCTTTTAATGCTTCTTCGTGTAATTGATGCGGACGAACTGGCAATGTTCCCAGGTGGTGGAAAGATATATCGGATTGCAAAGAAATTACATTTCATGAAATAGACATACATTTTTTTCCAAATAGACATAAATTCTGCCTATAAAGTGGAATATACTTTATTTGAAAGGAGATGTGTATGGATACAAAAATTGAACCTAATCCCACAGGAAAATCTTTTTTAAGAGTTGCGGGAATTATCATGACAGCCTTTGGCGGACTGACCATTTTTGCTGCAGTACTGTATTTTATCATTGGCTTATTGGCAGTTGGAGCTTTCGTTGAAGATATTGCTGTTACTTCCATCTTTTTTGTTGGTGGCGGAGTAGTACTTCTGTATCTGCTGTCAGGTAGTATCCTTTCCCTGATTGCCGGAATTATCGGAATTGTTAATGCAGGAAAGGCGCAACATTCCACAAAATGTCTGGTTTGGGGAATTATCACTCTTGCTTTTTTGGCAATTGAATCTTTTGGAATATTCTTAATTGTAATTATGAGTGATAAAACCGGTGCAGATTTACCGATGTGGTCCTTATTCTTTTCAAACTTTTTCTGCCTGGGGGCTCCTGTACTTTATGTGATAGGTGCGGTTCTTAATAAGAAATCATACAACCAACGGATACAGGCACAATAATCTTTAATAATAATTTCCTTTATGTAATCCGGCTGGTTTTTCAGCCGGATTTTTGTGTTTTTATGAATTGGCATAAAAAAATAGTCTTTGGTGAAGAGGCGGAAAAAAAACGAAATAAGATAATAAACAAGCTGGATAATCACAAACTGGAATTCGGTGTTTATTTTGTTATGCTTTCTACCAGTGAAAAGGATCTGTTGGATATTGTGCCAGGCTATATGATATACAAAGATGCTTATCAGGGAAAAGCAATTCTTGGAGTTGGATTAACAAAGGATGAGGCGTTTGAGGTTTGTTCGAAATTGATTTTACGGGTTTTTCATGAGACCGGCGATTATGATGTAAGGAGCTATTACAGATGATTTTTTTAAGTATTCTAAAAATCATAGGAATCGTTTTAGCCTGCATTGTTGGATTTGCCTTATTGCTGGTTTTGTTGGTACTATTCGCGCCGATTCAGTATAAAATCCATTCCGAAGGGGAAAATGCAGACACCATTATTACCGGATCCGTTCAATGGATTTTTGGTTTAGCTTCCGTTAAGTTTGCTTATTTAAACTTTACCTTTGGATATAAAGTAAAGGCGGCTGGAATCAAAATCCTTATGGGAAAATTCCCGGATGAGAAAATAGAGGAATCGGAACTTCCGGAACAGCTTTCCCAAAAGCCGGTGGATGAAAGAATGGAAAAGGGTACGGAAGAGAAGAAAGAAGAACTTCCGGAAATTGAGTTTATTAATGTAGAAGACGATAAAAAAGACAGTACTGAAAATGGTAAAAAAGAAAAAGAAGAAGAACTTCCTTTTCAGAAAAAGCTGAATTCTTTAAAGTTAAAATATGAAAAGGCAAAGGCCATTCTTGAGTCTGATGTCACAAAGAAGGCCATAAAATTCATTAAAATTCAAATTTTTAACATTTTAAACCATATAAAGCCGAAAAATATTACAGGAAAATTAAATTTTGGATTGGAAGATCCGGCAAATACAGCTATAATATATGGACTGATTGGCTCTATTACAGAGATTATTTCAAATAATAAATTAGTAGTTACTCCTGAGTTCTACCAAAAAGGTGTTAATTCAGATTTATCAATTAGTGGAAGCATTTTTATTGGATATGTGGTATTATGCTTCTTAAGACTGTTACTGGATAAAAATGTGAAGCGTTTGTTCCGGGCAGTCAGGAGGATAGTTTAATGGCAGAGAATTTTGAAAAGACAGTTGCATCCCTGATGGGCAATCTTGAGAACTACGTTTCTGCAAAGACGATTGTCGGTGAACCGATACAGTATAAAGATGTTGTTATCTTTCCAATGGCAGATGTTTCCTTTGGCGTAGCTGCAGGAGCTTTTAATAAAGATACGAAAACAAATGGGGCTGGTGGAGCTGGCGCCCATATTTCCCCGTCTGCTGTTTTAATTATCCAGAATGGTACTTCAAAGATTGTTAACGTAAAGGATACAGATTCAATTAATAAATTAATTGAAATTGTTCCGGACGTTATGAATAAGCTTTTAGGCAGAAATAAAACCGATAAGAATAATTCTAATGATGATGATATGCCAAGAATAGAGGATTATCTGTAATCATGGCATGGTTTTTCTTTGCGCTAATCTGTGCTTTAGGCTGGGGCTTCGCGGACCTATTTTATAAAAAGGGTACGGAAGAAAATGATAAACAATCCCATTTAAAAATTGCAGTTTGGGTCGGTCTTGTAATGGGGCTTTGCGCCCTTGTTCTTTTGCTGCTTTTAAGGCCGGAAATGACTCCTGTGGAGTTTTTCACTAATATCCTTAAGTACTTACCAGCGTCCTTGTCTTACATCATTTCTATGGTTGTGGGTTATGCTGGCTTACGATATCTGGAACTATCCATTATTTCACCAATTCAGAATGCTTCTGGCGCTTTATCTGCAATCTGCATGATTGTATATTTTGCATTTATTGGAAAAATAAAGAATTTCTTTGAGGAGTTTTCTGTTTTGGATATCATAGGTTCCATTTTCATTATTGCAGGCGTTATTGCTCTTGCTTTTGTGGAAAACCATTTATCTAAAGAAGAAGTTAAAGTAGAAAATAATGATAGAAAGTATCGGTATGGTGCTTTAGCTATTATTTTTCCATTGTTGTATTGTGTCTTTGATACCATTGGAACCGCGGCAGACGGTATTATTCTGGATGAGAATTCCGGAATGAATTTAAGCGAAATTGATGTCTTGATTCTGTACGGCTTAACGTTTTTCGCTGCTGGCCTCGTTTGTTGGCTTTATATGCTGATAAAAAATAAAAAGCCATACAATCCGTTCCATAAATCGGAAATCAATAAAGGAATCGCAGCTTGTTGTGAAGAGGCTGGTCAGGTCTTCTATATTTATGCCATGGCCTTGAATCCAGTGTTAGCAGCACCGATGGTAGCTTCTTATTGTATTCTTTCTGTGGTCCTTTCTAGAATTTTCATTAAAGAAAAACTAAGACGATCACAATATCTTTGTGTCGTCTTAGTAATTTTAGGTATTATTATTTTAGGAATATCCGAAGGTCTTGCTTCTTAATCTTCTACGGTAAGAACCTTCTTTAATTTCGCATATCTAGGAAGTGAATCTTCGTAATATCTTACAGGTTCGCCTTGAATTAAAGGAAGAGCATAATCAATAAATTCTTTATTTACAAAGTTTCCTTTTTTGTTGATCCATTCACGAGGAATCTTCTTTTCAGCATTTGCAGCATCACTTAATGGAACTAATACGCATTTGCATTCATATGTAGCGCTTTTCTCGTTTCTCTTAAGAGCGACCATTTTTCCGCTTTTACCTTCCAAAGCAGATTTCACGGCGAATTTACCAGCTTCGATTGCTTCTTCAATATCTGTCTTTGATGCAACATGGGCAGCACTTCTCTGAAGAAGGCTTAATTCGATTGCTCTGGTTTTAATACCGGTTCTGGCCTTAATCAAGCTTGCTAAATAGTTTGCAACTCCGCCTAACTGAGTATGGCCAAAGCCGTCGGTAGAGGAGGTCTGTACATCCGATACGAAACGACCATTGTTGTAATGAATGCCTTCCGAAACGGCTACAAAAACATCACCGTTTTTCTCATGTACTTTTTGTACATCATCGAAGAAATCATCCAGGTCAAAATCAGTTTCCGGAAGATAAATCAGGTCTGGACCACAACCTTTTGCTGATGCAAGAAGGGAAGCAGCAGTCAGCCATCCAGCATGACGTCCCATGATTTCCATAATGGTAATGTTATCTGTAGAATATACTTTGTTGTCCAAATATACTTCCATACAAGAAGTTGCAATATATTTTGCTGCACTTCCGTAACCAGGACAATGGTCTGTACCAGTTAAGTCATTATCAATGGTTTTTGGAACTCCGATAACACGGCAGTCATAGCCTACTTTTGCCATATACTTATGAATCTTATTGCAAGTATCCATAGAGTCATTT
>JAKSRL010000103.1 GCA_024403635.1 Lachnospiraceae bacterium
TCCGATAGTAACAGCGATTAAAGTAAATGGAATTCCGATTTTAGCAAAATCTTTTATGTTTACCTTGTAGCCTTCTTTTTGAAGAATTCCAGTCACTGCGATATTGGCGGAAGCACCTACCGGCGTCAGGTTTCCGCCTAAGGTTGCTCCGGACAAAAGCCCGAAATATAACAGATATGGCGAGATTCCCAGACTTAAGGAAATACTCTGAACTACTGGCAGCATCGTTGCTACATAAGGAATATTGTCAATGAACGCGGAAAGCAAAACGGACATCCATACAATTACGCTATAAACCAGGAAAATATTATTTTTTCCTAAGCCAGCGATACTATTGGTCAGGTCGTTGATGAGACCGATATTCTGGAGACCAGCAATAACCACAAACATTCCTGCCAGCAAAGCAAGAGTCGGATAGTCGATACTTTTTACGGAATGCAGCAAAGACTTTGGCTTATGGTTTCGAAGCAGATCTACCACCATGCAGATTACCGCAATGGCACAGCAGATGAGACCATTGGTAATGTTTGGCTTTTTCGGAAGGAAGGACGCTGCAATAAGAAATACAATAATACCAATTAACGCAAAGGATGGAAACAAACTTTCTACTTTCGTATGGCTGTCAGAAGATACCGCCGCCTTTTCTTTTCGGAATAAAATTATCATTACCAAAACCGTTCCTAAAGCTCCCAATTCCACGGCCCAACAGATTCCCGGTTTTCCGTCAACGAAAAAGAAACTCATAAAGTCCATTTTTGCATAAGCACCAAGCATAATGGATGTGGTGTCTCCGACTAATGTAGCGGCTCCTTGTAGATTGGACGAAACTGCGATGGAAAGAAGCATCCCCGTCGGATTAATATCCAGTTTTTTACAAATGGCCAGGCCAACCGGTGCAATCATAATAACAGTTGCCACGTTGTCAATAAAAGCAGAAACAATACCTGCAAATAAGGACATAAGAATAATGACCATTTTTACATTTTTCGAATGTTGCAGCAAAGATTCTGCAATTAAATTCGGCATTTGGGATTCAATAAAGTAATCTACCACAATCATGGTTCCGGCAATCATCAGCAGTACATTATAATCAATGGCCCCGAAAATATTTCCGATTGGTGTGATTCCGACAATGCAGAAAATTAGGGCAACGGCAAGAGCCGCATAGGTGCGGAAATTTGATTTTGCTATCATCACAATGTACATTGCGATAAATAAAATAACGGCTAATATTTTCATATAATCTCCTATAAAAAAAGACTTTCACCACGCAAATAACGTAGTAAAAGTCTTGCTGTTCGTTTGGAATTCTGACCCGGGACCTCCGTCCGTACTGACGAGTCAGACAACAGGCAACGCCTGCCAGCTACTCTCTTTTCACTTAATTACTATTTACTATATATCTCTACCATTGTCAACAAAACTCTTTGTGAACAATTATTTTACTGTGTAAACCTTAATGGTATCGGTATTTCCTGCTTCGCCACCTATCGGTCCACCGGTTAAGACAACCTTATCTCCCGGTTGCAGACCAAGAATTCTTATTGCAGCCTTTACGCCCTCTTCAAACATAACATCCTGAGACTCATATTTTTCGTTCAGTACCGGAGTTACGCCCCAGCTCATATTCAATCTTCTCCACGCCTTTACATCAGTGGTCGTTCCAATAATATGTGCTGGACAACGGAATCTGCTGACCAGGCGGGCTGTCATACCAGAAATAGAATTAACAACGATTGCCTTGGCGTTAACATCTACTGCCATAGAGCATGTCGCATGGGAAATCGCATCTAAATTGCTGTTGATCTGATACTCCGTGTTCTCGAACCATTTTTCGTAATCAATATGCTCTTCCGTATATTCTATGATAGAAGCCATGGTTTTTACTGCTTCTACCGGATGCTCACCGCTTGCGGTTTCTCCGGATAACATCACCAGAGACGTTCCTTCGAAAACAGCATTGGCTACATCCGAAGCTTCTGCTCTGGTCGGACGCGGGTTATGAATCATAGACTCTAACATCTCCGTAGCAGTTACGACTCTCTTGCCCCGGATTCTGCATTTGTTCGTCATTTCTTTTTGAAGAACCGGTACTTCCTCCAGCGGAATTTCTACGCCAAGGTCGCCCCGGGCAACCATAATACCGTTTACGATGTCACAGATTTCATCAACATTCTTTACACCGTCCGGATTCTCAATCTTTGCAATAATGCCGATTTCGGATCCACCATTTTCATTCAGGAAGTTCCGCAGGTCCAAAGCATTCTGTTTTGTGGACATAAAAGATGCTGCCACAAAATCTACATCGTTTTCAATACCGAATAAGATATCCGATTTATCCTGCTCACTTAAATATTCATGGCTCATAATCTTTCCCGGGAAGTTCATACTCTTGCGATCAGAAAGAGTTCCACCCTGAATGACAGAGCAGATAATGTCATTTTCGGAAATTTCGTCTACTTGAAGTTCCACCAGACCATCGTTTACCAGAATCTGCTGGCCTACTTCTAATTCCTGAGGAAGTTTTTCATAATTTACGCTGACTTTTGTCGCATCGCCTGGAACTTCGTCGGAAGTAAGAATGAACTTATCTCCCGTTTTTATTTCCACAGAACCTTCCGCAAAGGTTTTCAACCGATACTCCGGGCCCTTCGTATCCAACATAATCGGAAGAGGACATCCTAACTCTATTCGTACTTTTTTTAATCGTTTCATCGTCTCTAAATGACTCTCATGCGTGCCATGAGAAAAGTTTAATCTGGCCGTATCCATACCTGCCAGGCATAATTCTTTTAATATTTCTTCGCTATCAGAAGCCGGTCCGATGGTGCAAATAATTTTCGTTCTTCTCATTATTGTCTCCTATAATAATAAAATACTCAGGTCTTCCCTTCCTGAGTATTTTACTATTTTTTATGAGCGTTCGTCTAGATTTTACGCAAAAGTATTAATTAAAAAATGTTTCTGTTTTTATTTTCTGATATCCACCAAAACTTGCCGGACAGGAAAAAATTTCCTCTGCCAATTTCTGTCCTAAGAACATTTCCGTAATTTCATTCAGTTTTTCTGTAATATCAATATCTGCAAACTGTTCCGGATAAACGTTTTTTGCTAAAAACCAAGTGTTCGCCAAAGCGATTTCATAATTCGTATAATAAGCGTTATACGCCATTTGGAGATACACTTCCCCATTTTTCCAAGCTTTTACAGTATCAAACATACTGCGATCTTCCTGGTACAGCGGCTGGATGTTTTTTACAGCCGCAGCGTCAATAAACATGATGTCCATATTACTCCCAAGAGAAATAAACTTTTCTTCTTCAATCGGTGAAACCCCTGGTGTTCCCAGGCCGGTAACAACATTCTTAATATGAGCAACATTGAAAGAAGCATAGCGTTCCGAGGTCATTAAATGATTTGTGGTGCCCCAATTTCCAAGGCCACAAATATAAGCGGAAGGTTTCTCCTCCTCTTTGATATCTGCCGTTCTTTCAGATATCTCTGTCTTTTCCAGCTCTACGAAAGATACTAATTCTGCAGCCCGTTTTTCTTTTCCTAAAAGCATTCCCAAAAGGGTCATGGAGTCGCGAAAGGCTGGATCAAATACTCCATCCGGACCAGTTTTTAAGGTTACAACCGGAATTCCTAATTGCTCCTGTAAAGCATTTGCCTTCTCTACGTCTTCATATTCGGAAATCACCAAATCCGGATTGCAGGACAGTATTTTCTCTGCTTCTGCCGTTTGAGCGTTCGGTCCGCCTACACCGCAAGAAGGTAAGGTTTCAAAGATTTCTCCATATGCCATAACATAAGGTCTGGCCACAGAATCAAACATTTTCGGCCGATTGGTAAGGGATTCGTTATCGATGTCCTCTACACCACAAAGAAGGCCGATATCGCCAATATAGGTATACATTCGCAAGGCTCCTGCACCGATACAGACGATTCTCTGAAAAGAGCCTGGTGTTACCGTGAGGGTTCGGCCGATTAAATCAGTAATTTCCGTCTCTTTCGCAACGCCTCTTTCTGTATCAGCCTCGGTGCTTTCTAAAGCAGGATTCTCTTTGGTGCCTCCGCACGCGGTAAGACCAATGGATAAAACCAGTAACACCGTCAAGCAAAGCATCGTTTTCATTACGTTTTTTATTTTGTATTTTTTTATCATTTATCCAAATTCCTTCCCGGTAAGAATAATCTTCTTGCCGTCTACTTCTACAATATGCACATTTACATCAAAAATATCTTTTATTATTTCCGACGAAAATATTTCCGGTCCGCCAGAATATTTTATTTTTCCATCTTTCATTAGGAAGAACCGGTCTCCCATATCCATGGCTTGATTTAGGTCATGAAGAGAACTTAAAATACTGATTCCTTTTGCCACGGAAAGCTTTTTTGCTTCACCGATAATCAACTGCTCGTTGGCTAAGTCCAAATTTCCGGTCGGCTCATCCAAGATTAAAAGATCCGGTCTTTGGGCAAGAGCTCTGGCAATTGCGATTTTTTGCTTTTCTCCTCCGGAAAGTTCCTCTGCATTCCGATCCGCATATTCTTCCAGACCCATTTCCTTTAAGATTTCTTTTACCACATCATAGTCTTCTCTGCCAGCTCTGGTTCCGAAGGAAGAAACCCGTGACATTAATACTGCATCAAAAACGCTTAACTGACCGAAATGGATATGTTGCGGAACATAAGCAATTTTTTCTGCCCGTTTCTGCGGTGACATGGCTCCCAAATCTTCTCCTTGAAACAGCATTTTTCCTGACATTGGTTTATGAATTCCTAAAAGATTCGAGAACAAGGTGGTCTTTCCGGAGCCATTCCTTCCCAGGACGATTCCGATTTCTCCGGCCTTCAGTTCCAAGGAAACACCATCTAAAATGGTCTTTCCATTTTTCTTATATCGAAAAGTGAGATCCTCGATTTTCAGCATGCACTTCCCTCCTTTTTCGAAAAGATAATGGCTACGAAGAACGGAGCTCCGATTAAAGACGTGATGGCACCTACTGGAAGGGCAGAGCCGCTGCCAATACTGCGGGATACGGTATCTGCTGCCAGTAAAAGCAGACTTCCAAAAAGAGCCGTTGCCGGTAATGTGTAGGAGTGCTGTGCCCCTAAAATCCGTTTTGCAATGTGCGGGCATATAATCCCTACAAATCCTATAACGCCCAGAAAAGAAACGCATACAGCGGTAATTACGGACGCCAAAAGCAGCGATAGGAAACGTAAACGCTCTACATTCACGCCTACACTCTTTGCAGCTGCATCTCCTGCCAAAATAGCGTTATATTTCCAAGACATCAACTGGAAAAATCCGATACCAACGACGACTACCACCAGCATAATCAAGTCGGTTTTATAGGTTGCTCTACCTAAATCTCCGAAATTCCATATCACGGCCGCAGAAAGCCCTACGTCCGTTGCATAAAACTGTAGAATCGTCGTGGCTGCAGTCCAAATAGCTCCAATGGCAATACCTGCTAATACCACAACGCCCGGCGAAAAGGTCCGGACTTTGCATAAACCTAAAATCAATAAAATGGAAGCCACAGAAAAAATAAACGCCATCAAAGATGTGGCAAAAGGATTGGCTCCTGTTGCCATATTCTGTGGATTATTTCCTGTCGATAAAAAACCACCGGAAAAAACAATAATGGAAAGGTTGGCTCCAAACACTGCGGCATTGGAAACCCCTAAGGTAGAAGGCGATGCCATGGAGTTATTCAGATGTGTCTGCATAATCAGGCCGGAAGGAGAAAGGCCCGCCCCGGCAATAAGCGCAGCCAGAACCCGTGGAATACGGATATTTTGGATAATTCGGACGGCTGCGTCTGTGCCTTTCCCAAACAGCGCATCAAAGCCTTCTGCGATGGTCATATTGGAAGAACCCACAAAAATGCAGACAACTGCCATTACTAGGACTGCCAAAGCAATCCCTGCAATGATCCATTTCTTTCTAGAATTTTTCTTCTGGATTTTTGAGTTCATCTTTTTTACTACCTCTTTGGTCTGATTTTAAACTCCAAGGAGATGATTTTAAAGCCCCATAGGGGGATAAAAAATGCACTTTTTTTCTGGCGCTTCTCTGCGCCGACAACATAAAGGCGGCGGGCCTTTCGGTCCGCCGCCTTCTTCGTAATTAACTT
>JAKSRL010000104.1 GCA_024403635.1 Lachnospiraceae bacterium
AGGTGATCTCTTCATGCGCTTGATTTATGCAACTCGTCCTTATGAAGCTGTACCTGGAAGTACGAATACGTTATATGAAAAATGGCGAGAAATCTGCATTGAAGAAATTAAGAAACCTGGTTTTGGAAGACGCGTCACAAAGAAGCTGATCAAAAATATTGTAAAAGACTTTGATACTCTTCCAAGAAAAAATATTATTAAACCTAGAGTCGGTGTTGTTGGAGAGATTCTTGTTAAGTTTTCACCAATGGCCAATAATCAGCTGATTAAATTACTAGAGTCAGAAGGTGCAGAAGGTGTTATGCCAGACCTCTTGGATTTCCTACTCTATTGTTTACAGAATAACTACTTTAAAGCGGACAATTATAGTGCTGGTTGGTATACTGCTGCAAAAGCAACTATCGGTATTCGATTGATAGAATACTTACGGAAACCTGCAACCAGACAATTGACATTAAGTAAACACTTTGTTCCTCCGTCCAATATCAGCCATCTTGCAGAAATGGCAAAAGAATATGTTTCTTTAGGAAATCAAAGCGGTGAGGGATGGTTCTTAACTGGAGAAATGCTAGAACTGATCAAAGGTGGCGTTCCAAATATCGTATGTGTTCAGCCTTTTGGGTGTTTACCAAACCATGTCGTAGGAAAAGGTGTAATTAAAACCCTTCGTTTACGAAATCCTGAAGCCAATATTGTGGCTGTAGACTACGATGCAGGTGCAGCAGAAGTTAACCAGTTGAACCGAATTAAGCTGATGCTGGCCACCGCAAAGAAAAATCTAGAAGTAAACAATAAAAACAAATAAAAAACAGCTGTCAATAAACAGCTGTTTTTATTATTAATCAATTTGCCAATCAATAGGGTCTATTCCGTTTTTTATCAGAAAAGCATTGCATTTTGAGAAATGACGACATCCAAAGAATCCGCGATAAACGGAAAGAGGTGATGGATGCGGAGCCTCTAAAATCAGATGTTTCGGATTATTCAACATTGTTTTTTTCGCTCTTGCAGGACTCCCCCATAACATAAATACAATTGGCCAATCTTGTTCATTTAAGATTCGAATCGCTGCATCTGTAAACTGTTCCCATCCGATTCCTTTATGAGAATTTGGTTCATGAGCTCTTACAGTTAATACCGTATTCAAAAGCAAAACTCCTTCGTCCGCCCACTTTTTTAAATAACCATGATTTGGAATTGTACATCCTAAATCGGTATTCAATTCCTTGTAAATATTAACCAGAGATGGTGGAATCTCCACCCCTTTCTTTACAGAGAAACATAATCCATGAGCCTGACCAACGTTATGATACGGGTCCTGCCCTAAAATTACGACTTTTACTTTCGACAAAGGGGTAAAATGGAAAGCATTAAACAAATCATCCGCCATTGGAAAGATTTCATGGCTCTTATACTCTTCATTTACCTTTAAATAAAGCTTTTTGTAATATTCTTTTCCAAATTCCGGCTTTAACGGTTCTAGCCAGTCATTACTTATCTGTGGCATCGTTTTCTTTTATTTCCTGATCTTTCTTTTGGTTTTTGGATTCCTTTTTTGGAGACTTTAGATTATCCCGAAACTGTTTCAACATATTTTTTTCATTTCCATTCGATTTCGGTTTCGTAGTATTCTTTGTAGTCTTAGTATTTTTTGTTTTCTTCGGTTTCTTTTCTGCTGAAGATTTTTTTTCTGCTTTCCCTGCAGCATCTTTAATGATTCTTCCTGCAGCGGATTTCCATATCGGAAGATTGGAGAACTTCGGTTTCGCTTTATTCTTTATACTTGCAAGTAATTTTTCTTCCTCATTCTTTGGTATTTCTGCAGATTCCACTTCAATCCAGAAAGCTACTCCACCCTCCATGTTATAAACTCCACACTGTTGGTTCAATGAATCGGCTATGGCTTTCACAATAGAAAGTCCTAATCCGCTGCCTCCATATTCACGGGTTCTGGCTTTATCTACTTTGTAGAATTTTCCCCATAATCGGTCTAATTCTTCCGCCGGAATATGCTCGCCAGTATTATAAATAGTAATACGTACGTTTCCGTCTTCTTTTTTCAAAACAAAAATCTTAATGATTTTGTTTTCATCCAGATGGTTCATGGCATTATTAAAATAATTAACCAGAGCTTCTTCTAAAAAGAACTCATCGGACCAAACATACTCATGATAACTATTATCAAAATAAATATTAATGTCCTTTTCCTCAATAATCATCGACATTGTATTTAAGAATCCGTCAATTACTTTTATCAGGTCAAACCGCTCTAAAGAAACAGCACTGCTTCCGTTTTCCAACTGATTTAAAGTAGAAAGTCTTTTAACAAGGAGATTCATCTTTTCTGCTTCATCTATGATTACATCACAGTAATATTCTCGGTCTTCTGGATCTTCAGAAATTCCTTCTTTCAAGCCTTCTGCATAACCAGAAATCAAGGCGATAGGAGTTTTTAACTCATGAGAAACGTCGGACATGTATTTTTTTCGTTGTTCTTCCAATTCAGTTTTCGCTTTTAATTCATTCTCCAGATTTAAATTGGAAGTTTTAAGTTCTGCGATAACATTTTCCAATTTCGTGCCAATTTCTGAAATATTCTGACCTAAAACGCCAATTTCATCCATACGAAAATGTTTATACTCATAGGTTGTTCCAAAAACGCCTTCATTCAAGTTCTGGGCAAAATCAGCAAGCCTACGGATTGGCTCAAAATAATAATTGATAATGAAGAAAATGATAACAGCTGCAATAATCAGCATCACAAGGAAAATAAGACTAAAGAATAACAAAGATTGCGAAATATTATTCTGAATCGACTGATAGGAAGAACGAACAAGGAAGGAATTTCCATTATTTAAGAATCCCCAGATTTCAATATAATCAATAGACCCCGTTTCGTTATCAAATTTTTGGAGGGTATAGTTCTCTTGCTGGGAAATAACAATCGTCGCAGAGCCAGAATTCAAATTTCGTCCAAAGAAAATATCATCCAATCGCTGAGACATCATACCAGAATTTCCATAAGCATAAAGGATGCGGCCTGCCGGATTCTTTATCAGCATCGACAAACTGTTCTGTTCACATTGAATCGAAAGCTCTCCATAATCAGGAGTTTTATTCATGCTTTGGTTCAATTGGTCAGTCATAGAAACCATGGCCTTCTGTTTTCTTTGGATAAAGTACTGAGTTGAAAAGGAAGTAAACAAAACCATACCTATTACAAATACAAAAAGTACAGCACATATAAGAATAGATATTGATTTTGTTTTAAGTGACTGTTGTCTCATCTACTATCAATCAACCTCAAATTTATAACCCATACCCCAGATTGTTTTGATATACTCTCCACAATCACCAAGTTTTGAACGAATTTTCTTTACGTGAGTATCAATGGTTCTCGCATCACCGAAGTAATCATAGTTCCAAACGCTATTCAATATTTTTTCTCTGGATAAGGCAATTCCCTTATTTTCAGCAAAATAGCAAAGAAGTTCAAATTCTTTAAAGCTTAATTCGACTTCCTGTCCATCTACCGTAACAACGTGAGACGTTTTGTTAATTGACAACTTACCCACTTCGATTACGTCTTCTTCGTTTAATTTATTCGTTCTTCTAAGAATTGCATCTATTCTTGCAACAAGAATCTTTGGGCTAAAAGGCTTTGTAATATACTCATCAATACCAAGGTCATAACCTAACAGTTCATCGGTCTCATCCCCTTTCGCTGTTAGCATAATAATTGGAACCTTGGAAAATTTACGAATTTCTCGGCAGGTTTCCCAGCCATCCATCTTTGGCATCATGACATCGAGAATTACCAAATCAATATTTTTATCTTCATACATACGATCAAGAGCTTCTTCACCATTGGAAGCCTCAACAACAGAGTAATCCTTCGCTGCTAAGAAATCTCCAACGATTTTTCTCATTCTAGCCTCATCATCAACTACCAAGATTTTCAACTCGTTCATACAAAACCTCCTGAGATTGTTTGTCCGATAATATAATAATAATGTGATAAATCTATGAAACTAAAAAGCAATCACGCCCAAATGTTCCAGTAATATTTTTATTCCGATTAATACTAAAATCACACCACCGATAATTTCTGCCTTTGTTTTGAATTTGGATCCAAATTTATTGCCAATTACTACACCGATGAAAGATAAAACAAAAGTTGAAATGCCAATAATCGTAATCGACGACCAAATATTAATACTTAAAAAAGCAAAAGAAATACCAACTGCCAAAGCATCAATGCTGGTAGCAATCGCAAGAATAAATAATTCACCGATTTTCAGTTTGAATTCCGCTTCTTCCTCCTCCGGATTCTTTATTTCTTTAATCGCATCGAAGAGCATTTTTCCACCAATAAAAGCTAAAAGAATAAATGCAATCCAATGATCAAACCGTGTGATATATTTTTCAAAATTGCGACATACCAGCCATCCAATGAATGGCATTAATGCTTGGAAAAAGCCAAAGAAAGCAGCAATAATAATGCCAGCTTTTATATTTAATTTACGCATAGAAAGACCTTTGCATAAGGCAACAGCAAAGGCATCCATGGAAAGACCTATTCCAATTAATACAACTTCTATAAATGACATGGCTACATTATATATCATTTGACTGTATTTAACAATTCAACTATATTATTAATATGGCTTTTGATGGAAGCATTATTGCATGCATAGTAGATGAACTGAATAAAACAATTCTGGATGGAAGAATTGTAAAAATAGCTCAGCCGGAAAAGGATGAACTATTATTCACCATAAAAAAAGATGGAAATCAATTCCGCTTATTAATGGATGCGTCACCTTCCCTTCCGATTGTTTATTTAACAGAATATAATCAGACTGCGCCTCTGCAAGCGCCGGCCTTTTGTATGCTTCTGCGTAAACATATCTTAAACGGACGAATTGTAAGTATTTCTCAACCTTCTCTGGAACGAATTATTGATATTGAAGTCGACCATTTTAATGAAATGGGAGATATCTGCCATAAAATTCTTACCATTGAATTAATGGGAAAGCATAGTAATATTATTTTCCGTGATGGAACAAAAATTCTGGATAGTATAAAACATATTTCTGCGCTGATTAGTTCTGTCCGTGAAGTATTTCCTGGAAAAGAATACTTTATTCCGTTTGAAAATGACAAAAAGAATCCAATTGATTTCATCTCTCAGAATTCTCAACTAGAGCAAGAGTTTTTCAATCAGAAAACTACGGTTTCAAAGGCGATTTATTCCTCGTTTACCGGCATCAGCCCTATCATGGCCGAGGAAATTTCTTACGTTGCAAGTATAGATTCGGACCGACCAGTTTCTTCTTTGGATGCTCCGGAACAGGAAAAGTTAAATTCTGCCTTTTATCAGATTCTGAACATTATTAAAGACAGACAGTTCCAACCAAATATCGTATATGAAAATGATGTTCCTTCATTTTTCGGAGCATTTGATTTTTCTCTTTACCGAAACAAGAAAAAGGAATTTTATGAAAGCATTTCTTCCCTTCTTTACGATTATTATGCAAAGAAACAGAAATATACCACAATCCGTCAAAAAACTTCGGATTTACGTCAGGTCGTTCAGACCCTTCTAAATAAAGACTATAAAAAATACGATTTGCAGTTAAAGCAGATGAAAGATACGGAAAAGAAAGAAAAATATCAGTTATATGGAGAGCTAATTACTGCCTATGGTTACAATGTGCCAGCCAAATCCACTTCTATGACTGCTATTAATTATCATACCAACGAAGAAATCACCATTCCTTTGGACCCTACTTTAACTGCTATAGAAAATGGAAAAAAATATTTTGATAAATATTCCAAATTAAAACGAACTTTTGATGCTCTTTCAGAAATCATAAAGGAAACGAAAGACGAAATCGATCATCTGGAATCTATTTCTGTATCTCTGTCTTCCGCTGTTAACGAAGCAGATATTTCAGAGATTAAACGGGAAATGATAGAAAGCGGATATATTAAAAATAAAGGGACTTCAAAAGGGCAAAATCCTAAAAAAGCAATTAAATCAAAACCATTACACTTTATTTCCACGGATGGATTTGATATTTATGTTGGAAAAAATAATTACCAGAACGAATATCTATCCTTTAAGCTGGCAGAAAACAGC
>JAKSRL010000105.1 GCA_024403635.1 Lachnospiraceae bacterium
TGACTGGTTTGGTAGAAGAAGCAATGGAAGAAGATAGTGAAGAAATAGAAGAAAAAGAAGAAGTTGAAGAATTCTTCGAGGAAGAAATGCCAGATAACGTTATCGTTATCGCTACCGATGAGACTTGGGGTTATTATGCTTCCGATATTGAGTCTTGTGGCATTGGAAAAGGCGAAGTATTTAACCGTCTTCTTTGGGCGGAAAAAGATAATCCGGATAAAGATGTTGAAGTACTCGATCTGGATATTCCTTTAGTAGAACGTTATGCAGAACCAATTTCTGTTCTGGAAGAATTAAAACCAGAAGAAGTAATTAAAAATGCGGTTGGAGAAGAATTACTTGATTTTGGAAAACCGTTTACTGGTTATGTTTCCTTTACTTCGAATCTTCCAAAAGGTACCAAGGTTGTTTTGGATTATGTCGATGATCCAGACGAAGAAAACGAACAGCCTGTTTTTACCTATATTGCAGATGGTGACCCAGAAGTAGTAGGCACCCGCTGTACCTATTTTAAAGGAAGATATGTAAAGGTTAGAGGATGGGATGGAGAACTGAATCCAGAAGATTTTACTGGATATATCGTGCTTCCAGAGGAACCAGAAGAAATCGAAGAAGTAGTAGTACCTGAAGAAGTGATGGAACCTGAGGAAGAAGAAAGCCTCCAGACTGGCTTTATTGAGACTTCGGATGAAAACCTGAACCGTTTATTTGATAATATTTTTGCTCGTCAGGAAAATCTTTTCTTGGATAATTCAGAAGTAGAGGAACAAGCAGAAGAACTTTCTGAAGAATCTGCAGAACCGATTGATAAATTTACGGCAGCAGCTTGTTACAACATGGATGTCAAAGAAGGCATTGAAAACCTGTTGACAGAGCAGAGTGGAAAGAGTTTAGTAACTGTTCCTTGGACTCTGTATAACATGTACGGAGACAAGGAAAGTCTGGAAAACCATTATGATGCTATGAAAGCATATGTGGATGAAACCGTTGCTGGTGTGGATGGTTACCTGAAAGAGTCCGAAGAATTCCTCCCATATGATGAGAATTCGGACGCAACATTTATCGCTTCTGCTAATTATTATGAAGCGGCGGACCTTGTGGCAAAGGCAGCCAAAACTCTTGAAAAAGAAGAGGATGCAGAAAAGTATGGCAAAGTGGCAGAAGCTGTAAGAGTAGCCATCTTGGACGAATATTTTACCGCTTCCGGTAGAAACTTCCTTTCTACTCAGGAAGAGTTAGTAACGGCTTTGCGAACGGGTATTTACAATAATAAAGAACGATTAGTAAATGACCTGAAAGCAAACTTCAAAGAAGCGTATTACCAGATTACCTGCGGAGCAGAGGAAACGCCGAGCCTTTGCAAGACGTTGGCTGATAATGGAATGGAAGATCTCGCATATAAGCTTCTTCTTGAAATCAATACTTATGGATGGCTTTATGGCGTAGAAGAATCCGACACTGCAATCTGGACTAGTCGTGATGCAATCCAGGAAGACGGAACGGTAGATGCTGAGATTCAGGAAGCAGACGACAGTTTGGAATATGGTGCGGTAGCAGAGTTCCTTTATGCATACGTATTAGGAATTAAGCCTTTAGAGCCTGGATTTAAGAAAATTGAACTCGCGCCGATACCAACCTCTAATCTGATTTATGCAAATGGCGAATTCCAGTCACCGGTAGGAAAGATTGTATCTGGTTGGGAAGTTCTGGAAGATGGTAAAATTCAAATTCATTTTGAAATTCCAGAAGGAACCATAGCAAAAGTCCTTCTTCCTGCATGCGAGGATGCGACAATTGCAGAACAAGAGTTAGAAGCCGGAACCTACGAGTTTGAGTATATGCCAACAAAAGATTATATTCATTTGTTTAACGAAAATAGTACTATCGGAGATATTCTGAAGTATCAGGAATCATTGGAAATTATTGAAGAAATTAATCCGGAACTGGCAGAAAAGATTCAAAATGCGGATCTTGGAGTTTATGCGGAACCACTCGATTTCATCGAAAATCTGGGAATTGAATCAGAACAAGCTGCTGAAATCAAAGAAACAATATTTCGGTTGATCTAATTTGACAAAAATCATAACATATTGACCACAATTTATGGAAATCAGCCATAAATTGTGGTTTTTGTTTGCTATCGACTACTAAATATGGTACAATTTTTTCAAATGAAAAATGGAGGTCTTTTTCAAATGAAGTGCCCTTTTTGTGGATGTATTGAAACTAAAGTTTTAGATTCTAGACCGAACGAAGACAGGACTGCCATAAGACGCCGTCGTGTATGTGAACAGTGTGACAAACGTTTCACTACGTATGAAAAAATTGAAACGATTCCTTTGATTGTCATAAAAAAAGACAATAATAGAGAGGCTTATGACCGCACGAAAATTGAAAAAGGAATTCTTAGAGCTTGCTATAAACGTCCTGTTTCCGCAGCTAGATTGGAGCAGCTGATTGATGATATTGAAACTTCCATCTATTCTCTTGAGACATCCGAAGTAAAAAGCTCTGTTATTGGTGAAATCGTTATGGACGCTTTGAAAGAGGTTGACCAGGTTGCATACGTAAGATTTGCATCGGTTTACCGTGAATTCAAAGATGTTAACACTTTCATAGATGAAATAAAAAAACTGAACGAGTAAGAATGTTTAAAAAGTTTTATCCAACTGTGTATGTGTTAAGCGCGTACACAGTTGATTTTTCTGAACTTTATAATAAAGGATACCGGGTATTGGTTCTGGATGTAGACAATACTCTGGTGGAACACGGCGCACCGGTTACCGATCAAGCGGTTGCTTTTTTTGAGCAAGTCCATAATATCGGTTGGAAAACCTGCATCCTTTCCAATAACGACGAGGCACGCATTCAACCTTTTGCGGATGCGGTAAAAAGCGATTATATTTTTGATGCAGGAAAGCCGAAACGCTCTGGTTATATAAAAGCCATGAAGTTGCTGGGCGGAAATAAAAACAATACGCTTTTTATGGGGGACCAGCTATTTACCGATATCTACGGAGCAAACCGTACAGGGATAAAATCCATTCTTGTAAAACCGATTAAAATCGATTCGGAATTTTTTATTCGTCTGAAACGTCTGGGAGAACGAATCGTTATGCCTTATTATTTGGCTTACGCGAAACGGCATCCAAAGAGCTTATAAATAATTGATAAAAGAAACAAAAACAAAAACAAAAACAGGACTCATTTGGGAGTCCTATTTTATATTGTTTTTCTTCGTCCATCCATAGAGAAAGCATAAAAAAACTAGTTGGATGAATTGACAGAAGAGGCTAAAGCTATTGAATCAGGAAACTATGTAATAATTTCTTAATATTTCTATATAATATACCCAAAAATATTTAGTAAAATTTATAGATTTTTGTATGTAAACTACCAACTTTTAAAATGTAGTTGTATTGATATTGTAAAGATAATACAATTAACCCATCAGTGAATTTTTTTGCTTTTCACGGTGCTTTTTTTGTGTGCAGTTCATTGTGAAAAGTAGGTAGCAATTTTAGTTAGTAGAAGAAATAGGAGTAGAAATGTTAAAATTATTAAGATTCCTCAACAAGAAAGACTGGGTCTATGTCTTCTTTGTAGTGGTATTCGTTTGCCTTGGCGTTTTTCTCTCGCTGAGACTTCCGGATTACATGACAAAGGTTACCCAGTTAGTTACCACTGGCGGCTCCGTAAGTGAGGTATGGAGAGCAGGTCTCTGGATGCTGCTTTGCGCAATTGGTGACGCTGCTTGTACAATCTGCATGGGTTATTTCTCATCAAAGGTTGCAGCAGACTTTTCAGCAACACTTCGTGCTGCTGTTTATAACAAAGTTGTAAGTTTCTCAATGGAAGAAATCAACTTATTCTCAACATCTAGTTTATTGACTAGATCAACAAACGATATTACACAGATTGCCATCATGATTACAAACTGCATGCAGTCTCTTTTAAGAGCTCCGATCATGGCTGTTTGGGCATTTATCAAGATTACAGGTAGAGATTATCATTACTTAATCGTTTTAGGTATTGCAGTTCTTATTCTGGTTGGCGTTATCTTATCCAACTTCAAGCTGGTTGTTCCTAAATTCCGTTTAATCCAGAAGTTAACAGATAACCTGAATAAGGTTACTCGTGAAAACTTAACTGGTGTTCGTGTAGTAAGAGCTTACAATGCGGAAGATTATCAGCAGGAAAAATTCAACGTTGCAAATAAAGATCTGTATGATAACCATTTATTTACAGGAAAAATCATGGCTTACCTGCCTCCATCAATGCAGTTTGTAATGAGTATGACTTCTCTTTGCATTTATTGGGTAGGTGCTGGTTTAATCCAGAACATGGTGAATCCGGCTGATAAGATTGTTATGTACAGTGAATTAGTTACTTTTATGGCGTACGCAATGCAGATTATTGGTGCATTCATGATGATTTCCTTTACATTCCTCATGATTCCAAGATGTTTGGTTGCTGCAGGCCGTGTTAATGAAGTACTTGAAACCGAAACTAAGATTAAAGACGGAACGAACCTGGACATCCCTAAAGGAAAAGGCAAAGTAGAATTCAAGAACGTTGGCTTTACATATCCAGATGCAGAAGAAGCTGTTCTGAAGAATATTTCTTTCACTGCAAATCCTGGAGATACCGTAGCATTTATTGGATCTACCGGATCAGGAAAAAGTACACTGATTAACTTGGTCCCTAGATTCTTCGATGTTACAGAAGGACAGATTTTAGTTGATGGGGTAGATGTTAAAGAATATACACAGAAAGAGCTTCGTTCCAGAATTGGTTATATCTCCCAGAAAGCAACTCTGTTCAAAGGCACTCTTCGTTCCAACGTTGCATATGGCGACTATGGTGATGAAGTGGTTTCGGATGAAAGAATTATTCACTCTTTAGAAGTAGCTCAGGGTAAAGATATTATTACAAAGTCTGAAGAAGGCATTGATCAGGAAGTTGCACAGAGTGGTACAAACTTCTCTGGTGGTCAGAAGCAGCGTATTTCTATCGCGAGAGCTATCTGCAAACAGCCTGAAATATTTATTTTCGATGATTCCTTCTCAGCTTTGGACTATAAGACAGATAAAATTCTGAGAAGTCAATTAAAGAAAGAAACGAATGGTGCTACGACCTTAATCGTTGCTCAGCGTATCGGTACTGTTCGTGATGCAGACTTAATTGTTGTTTTGGACGAAGGAAAAGTTGTTGGTGAAGGAACTCATAAAGAACTTTTAGAGTCTTGTGATGTTTATCAGCAGATTGCTCGTTCACAGTTATCAGAGGAGGAATTAGCCAATGCGTAGAGGTGGAGGAAGACATGAGAAGGCTGATTTCAAATACTTAAAGCCTTTGATCCAATATTTAGGAAAAAATAAAGTACCGCTGTTAATTGCAATTTTGTTCTCCATTTTAGGAACAATCTTCACAATTATCGGACCAACATTTGTAAGTAAGATCTCTGATCTTATTCGACAGGGTGTAACCGGAGAAGTTGATGTTATTGATATCTCCGCAATTAGTAAGACTGGTATTATGCTGATTGCTTTCTATGTTACAGCATGGATTCTGTCCTACTTCCAGGCATACTTAATGAACATCGTTACACAGAAAACTTCTTTTGGATTAAGAAATGATATCAGTACAAAGATTAACGTTTTACCACTGAAATTCTTTGATAGCAACTTAATCGGTGATATTCTTTCTAGAGTTGTTAACGACGTTGACTCTATCGCAAATACCATGCATCAGAGTGTCGCCAACTTATTCCATTCTGCGACTCAGTTTATTGGATGTATGATTTTAATGTTCAGTATTAACTGGGTACTTACACTTGTAGCATTAGCTTCTGCAGTTATTGGTTTTATACTGATGATTATCTTAACCAGATTCTCACAGAAATACTTCTCAGCAATGCAGAGAGAATTAGGACAGTTAAATGGTCATGATGAAGAAATCTATGCCGGCCATAACGTAGTAAAGGCATATAATGCAGAAGAACATGAAGGCAAAAGATTCAACGAAATTAATGCCCGTTTCAAATTTGTAAACT
>JAKSRL010000106.1 GCA_024403635.1 Lachnospiraceae bacterium
GACTGTCTCTCCCTCTTCATAATATCCGTCACCGATACCATCATCTACGGTCACATAATATTCTTTCACGCCAGGTTCTGAAATATGAACCAGAATACGAATGTCCGCCTCTGTTCCATCCTCACTGACTTCTATGTCTTGAACTTTCACCTTATCGTTTCCGCCGAAAGAAGTATCTTTTACAACTGCACTTAATGCCTCGTCCAAAAAATACAATGGATTTTCTTCACGGATTTTCAGAATCAGATATTGGTCTCCGGTTTCTGCGATATAGGTAGTAAGACCGAGGTCATCCTCCCACTGCGCGCTCTTCAGGCTGATTGGGGCGCCTTCCGGATCCAGCACGCTTACTTGGATTTCCCCTTTGGAAGGCAACGGGTCCCATTCCTCTGCAGGAACATCAAAAGCAATCTGCACGGACTTAACTGTTACTTTTTCCTCCCAGACTGCATATAGAATAGCATCCTCATCTTTTTCGTACTTGTCTCCCGGAGCATACTCAACTCCGCCATCTTTCTGGGAAGACCAGCCCTTGAAAATGCATCCATCCCGATTCGGCTCCGCCTTGGTCAGCACAAGGGTCTTCTCCGGCTCTTTTATCTGCGCCTCTGGTGCATTATTTCCACCGTTAGCATCATATTCTACGGTATATTGACTTCTCAGTGTTTCAAAAGTAACGAATATGGTTGCATATTTTCGGCTGGAGTCTACTAAAACTGTTGCTCCCATTCCGTCCACGGTTCCCAAAAGGGATGCAGAGAAATAAACGTCATCCGGATTTTTTCCATCTAAAACTAAATCTTCTATGCTAAGCTTAATTGCCGCTGTGTAACTCTGACCAGCTACTGCTTCTGGGTATCCTTCCACATCCCATTGAATTTTTGGCTGAGGATCGGCTGTAGTTTCATATTGTTCCTTATCTTCCACAAAAGTGTTTGCTGTAAATCCACTTTCGAAAACCTGTTCTGCCAGTTTTACACCTTCACGTGGTAACTCCATATTAAGGTTAACGGTATCAATAAGTAATTCATCGGACCTTGGAACATATACCGCCACTGCCTCTAAATTTTTTGCAGGCATAGTAAAGGTATATACCGCTTCTTTCGGGTTTTCCTCTAAGCCATTGAATACCCAATGATCAAATCGCTCATATTGATTGCCCATATTTGGAATTATGGTAACTTCAGTTCCCGCATCCAGAATTGCTTCCGAACAATTATCTTCAGAGTCAATAGAGCCTCCGTATACTTTCAGACTATATTTACCATCAGCTTCCACCGTATATACATAACGTACCGTCGGGCTGGTAAGTTCCCCATATTTTGCCCAGGTTTCAATAACATACGTTATGTCCTGGTCACGTTTTTCAAGAAGAAGCGGCGTATGATATTTAACCGATGCCCCGCTGGCATCCTTATACCAGATTTCCGTACCTTCCGGATTTTTAGAATCATTTTTCAGTTCCACTTCAATTGGGGAACTGGAAACGGTGGAAGGCGGCAAAGCTGTCGGAGGATAGATTTCGTTTTCTTCTTTTGCTTTTATAATAATTTTGACTTCTACTGTTTGGTCTACCACGCTGTGGCTGCCTGCCTCTTCATTTCGGATATTGGAAGGAAGTATGACCGTGCCTTTCAGATAATATGTGCCATCTTCTTTGTCTAAAACTTCTTGTCTCGTCTCCAGATTACTATCATATACAAAGCGGCCTGTTTCGCCAGCACTGGTATCCGAAACAAGGTTCCACTTAACTTTTGCAGAAGATTGTCCTTTTTCCGTTACGATAGTAGTACCTAGAGAATTCAAATATTCATTAATCTCACCAGAAGATGTTCCATTTTCGAAATAAACCGGAGCTGGGTCTATTGCCTGAAGCAGCTGTGCTTTTGGCGTCTTATAAGTTTTGGTAATAAGAGCATAATCTCCTACTGCGAAGAAGAAATCTGCTTCTGTATATCCACTTCCGGATGCAGCTGGAACATAAGCCTTTGTCGTCAACCCTAAAGGCCATCCAAATTTATAGCCACTTTTCGGAGAAATCGGAATAAATGCGGTATAGCTTTCGTTGTATTCTGCAGGGAAAATCGTGGACCACATCATCGGATACATTTTCAGCTTATCTGCAAATGGAACCGTAGACTTGATACCGTTGGATTCACTCTCTGCAATATAATCCAGATACTCTCCCGGCTCTGGTAAATCGAAGTCCATAACTACTTCTTTGATTTCCTTCAAGCCCTCATATTCTGCAGTTATTTCTGCATCGCAAGAAGGCATCCGGAAGAATGCTGCTGCATAGGTTGTTCCATCTGTTGTAACGATTGGAATAAAGTCCTCTTTATAACGGACGGATCCATTCTTTGGAATGTCTACCCGCCAACTACTGAAAGATTTCTGCCATGACGGAGGGAGAATTTCCTTAATTACAATTGCCCATTTTCCAAGATATTCCTCCAGCTTATCTTTCAGATACGGAATATCGTAAGATACGATTGGCACAAGGGTTCCTGCCTCATACCAGCCGCTCATAAAACCATAGTTTACCGTCAGTTCGTATTCTTTTGCGCCCGGGCGGGTAACATGAACCAAAATAAGTAAGTTGACAGATAACTTGTCCTCACTTACGGTATATCCCACCAATTTATACTTTTTATTATTTCCTGAGCTCGTATCCGTTATACTAATGTTCAGGTTATCTGCAAATTTTAGTTTTCCATCCTGCTCATCCAAAGCTTCCACTTTCAGGGCAAGATACTGGTCCCCATATACGGAATCAAATACTAATTCCCCTTGACTATCTCTCCATTCATCATCATAACAAAGGACATTTGCTTCAAGCGGTGTATCAATGGAAATGGAATCTCTACGAGGCAGTTCGATTCCTTCATCGTACGGGATTGGAAGCTTGACCTCAAACTGATCCACTTCCGTTTTATACTTAGCCTCTATACTCACATAATCACTCTGCTGAGAAGGCATTACAAAGCTACACAGACTATACTTGCCGTCTTCCACTGGTGAAAAGTCCGTCGGATAAACAGGGTCTCCATTTTTGACCTCCCATTTAACAAATTCACCCGTCCAGCCATACGGAACAGACTCCTGAACCAATTTTTTCACAAATTCATCTAAATGCAGTTCCTCATATTCGGAGAAATCATAGGCTGCAATGAATACCGTGTCCCCCTGGTGATAAAATCCAGAGCCAAATCCGCCTTGGACAACAACTTGATAACAATCCGTCCAATCCGGGAAGGTATCTAACCGAATCATAACTCTGGCAGATTGTTGGTCCTCACTAACCTGGACATATACAACCTGACAGCGTAAATGATAAACAGAGTTATAATCCATAACGCCAACTCTCAATTCTTTTGAAAATGCCACTCTGCCCTGAGTAGAATGAGCTGTTGGCGTCAGTGTTACTTCCACGAACTGCGCTCCGTCAACGGTTTTCTCAACTTTACTTCCATTTTTATCTACCCAATAGGAAGAATCCGCATACAAAGGAATGTCTTTTGGATCTATTGAAACAGGTAAGAAGGCGCCGAACCCATATTCAAGATCCTCCCCTGTTTTTGCTGGTATATCCATTTTGATATTCACTTCATCAATGTAAGTACAATCTCCATTGATCACCACACTGGTTGGGTGGCCAGAGGCATCCGCCTGAACAGAACCAATCTGGGCGTCTCCGTCATAGGCTGCTATTACGGTCCAAATTCCGGATGGGACATAGATATCTGCCTCTCCATTTTCATCGGTTATTCCAGTAATAAATCTCGCTTCAGGACCACGGAGTTCCTTTCCCCTTGCGGAAACTTTCGCCCCAGTTGCTAATTTTCCGTTCTTGTCATAAACCGTTACATGAACCAGATATCCATAATGCTCGCACTGGTCCTCTCCTAAATCACCGGTTCCTTCTTTTGCCTCTTCATAAGGTTTTGAAACATATCGGTATTTCGTCTTTGCATCAAAAAGATTATCTTTTCTTCCGCTTCCTTCCAGAAAAACTCCCACATAGGTATCATACTTATATGCATAGTATGGTTTTTGGGCAATCGTCATGCAGTAATTGTAAGGAGGTGCAACATTTCCACAGTAATGGATTTTTCCGTTTGGAACAAACTCCCCATTTTCATCTATCGCGGTCTCAAATTCTGTATCATTACGAATAATTTCAAAAATATCTCCGCTCTCACCATTTGCCAGAAAGAACTCATCCCTGTCCGTTGGATGATAATCAGAGGAGAAAGAATTGCAGACCCAACAGAAGGTTTCATCTTCTTTGGTCGTAATGTCACTATATTCCGAAGTTGTTTGTAATTCTGCTTTAGATGAATTCAATCCAAGCATATTGGATTGAACCTTCAGCCTAAATGATGATTTAAGTGAACCCGTAAGATCTATATCATCATTATTTGATGCAGCTTTAAAAACGAATGAATTCGGTATCTTTATTGATCTCACAGGAATCTTGTAGCTGGAAATATCCATTTCAACAATCAAATCTTCTGGAATTTCAACATACAAACAATCTTGAATAAACTCTTCATAAATCTTTTTATCATCTATTCCGAAAGGATCATAGTCTGTGGTTTGATGCATAGACAGATCGTAGTCCGTTTGACAGTTCAAGGTATAATCCAGTTCTTCATCCCAATAAAAAAGGTAAAAATTCCAGTTATACTGCGCTTTGCCGGAAAGGGTTACATTCAGTATTCCGGCTCCTTGTTCTTCATCCACAAGAATTTCTTGCGTTTCACCATTCATGGAAGCGGTTAGACTAATACTTTCATAAACGCCTGCAAGAACCGCACTCTCCCCACTGCCGCCGGCTTCAGGACCACTTTGGACAATATCCGGAGCCTTTTCCACAAGCAAATATCCGTCTTCTTCAAAAACTTCCATAGTGCCAGGGGCAGTCCGGATAATTCTATGATTTTCCACATCTCCTTCTGCAAAGACAATGGCAGTAATATCTCTTCGTTCCTCATCCGTCATATTTCGGATTTCGGTTGGAACTGGTGATATACGAATTGTCTTTCCATCCTCTGTACATTCAAGGATTTCGCTTTCTTCCTCAGAAATAACAACTGCTGTAGATGCATATACAATATAACCATCTCCTACTGTCCAAGTATGATTTGCCGGGAGATAGTCAAAATACTCCGCGCCAAGCAGCGATGTTCCTTCGCTCTTTTTGGTATAATCCGTATTATAGAAGACAACAGGTTCGCCCTCTTCCTCAAGGAGTTCAATAGACACTTTCATCAAAAAGTATTCTGGAAATTCCTCTCCGTCTTCTGGTAAAACGGTAATTTCAACTTCTCTTTCTTCTTCGCTTTCATCCACGGTCAAGCTTCCAGATGCCAGCACGATTTCCTCTTCTGCATTCTCGTCTAAAAGAGAGACTTCAATAAATGCTGAACCCGGAGCGCAATAAGCAACGGTAGCAATACCGTCCGTAATTTCCGCACCAGATATATATAGGTCCTCATCATCCTGCGGGAGATCCGCACCTAAGGTGTTGAATAAAGAACCTTCGGAAGTAAAACTGATATCCCGTTTGGAATTGGTTTCCTCTGCAAAAATCTGTGAAGGAAAAGAACCCATCACCATAAGGAAAATCAAAAATAAAGCCAAAATCTTTTTCTTCAAAGAAGTCATAATGTTCTCCTGTGTCTTTTTTAGCAATAATCAATATCTATGTTAAGTTTTGAATAATTACACAAACCCTTTTTATTATTTTATCTTTTTTAAGGAAATATATCAATGTTAAGAAAATGAAATTCAAAAAAAACAAGCGCCGCCACCCGTAAAACGGGTGGTTCGAGGCGCGGGCTATAAGCCCTTGC
>JAKSRL010000107.1 GCA_024403635.1 Lachnospiraceae bacterium
GTTGGGTAAAGTCGTTAACGATATTATGGTTACTGCTTTTCCGGACATTGTGGATATCCAGTTCACTGCAAAAATAGAAGAAAAACTGGATAAAATAGAAGAAGGCGAGATGGAATGGAAAGAAATTCTGAGAGAGTTTTATCCAGGATTAAAAGATTCCATCGACGTAGCTCGTTCCAAACTGACAAAAATCAAAGTAAAAGATGAAGAGTCCGATGTTATCTGTGATAAATGTGGACGACATATGGTTATTAAGTTTGGTCCTCATGGAAAATTCCTTGCTTGTCCAGGATTCCCGGAATGCAGAAATACGATGTCTATTATCGAAAAAGCAGGAGTGAAATGTCCTCTTTGTGGAAAAGACCTAGTAGTAAGAAAGACGAAAAAGGGTAGAAGATACTACGGCTGCGAAGGCTATCCGGAGTGTGAATATATGTCCTGGAACAAGCCGGGTGAAGCTGCTCCAGATGGAAAACAAGAATCAATTGAAGAAAGTATCAATCAGTAATGAATAAATCAGTCAGAAATATTATTATCCGAATCATTATTATGCTTATCCTTTCCGCAGCAGTTGTGTTGGTCGGTTTTGTTTTTCGTCCAAAAAAAGCAGAAACAGAGGAGAAAACAATTGTTGAAGGACATGATCTGATTTTATGGTACTATGACGATGACATGAAAGATTTTGCCGAGCAGATTAAGGCAGACTATTTTAAGACCTCCGGCCTCAGAGTAGAATGTAAAAAAGTATCAGCGGTATCTTTCTTTGATAACATTAACCGTTTCAATATTTCCGGTGGTGAAGCACCGGACCTTTATATTTCAGAAACTACGAAACTGGAGCAGGCATATTTAGGAAGTACTGCGAAAGTAAATACAGATACGGATACCTATTCTTTAAAGAATTATTCCCGTAATTCTTTAGCTAGTGTTATGTATGAAGGAAAGATGGTAGGCTATCCATTATGCTTTAACACCGCATTTTTCGTTTATAATCCAGATATGGTTGAAAAGGCTCCGAAAACTTTTATGGAAATTGAAGAAATGTCAACTTCCTTTATTAAGGATACGGATTCCGATGTAGATATGATTATGCTTTTCGACGTATCCAATCTTCTGGACAACTATTTATTCATCGGAAATTATCTCGATTTAGGTGGAGATAACGGTGATGATCGGATGTCCTTTGACGTTTATAATGAGAATCTTATTGAAGCTGCTTTCCGTTATCGGGAATTAAGCTCCAATCTAAAAATAGACTTTTCAACAACAACTTATGATCTGGTAGAAAACAGTTTTGCATTTGGCAGATGTAAGATGGCGTTGTTAAACTGCAGTTCTTTGTCATTACTGAATGAGCTGAACGTTCCATATGTTGTGACGGAATTTCCAAAATTGACGGATTCTTTAGGCACAAAAGGTTTATCCAATTTTTGGTGCGTATGTGTTAATCCAATGTCAGAACACGTGGAAGAAGCTGAGAATTTAGCAAAATTCATGACTTATGATGAAGCAGGTGTTGTTTACGGCAATACTGGTTATATGAGCTGCCTTCGCAGTGTCAATACAGGAAAAGGTTTTAAATCTGTCTACAAGCAATATGAAATCACTGCCAGTCTTCCAAAATTAATTGAGACAGAAAATCTTTGGAAAGACTTGAAGGTTATGCTCAATCAGATCTGGATTGGTGGAGATGTTGCAGCAGAACTGGATAGTTTTCAGACAAAAGTAAACAATAGTCTTTCTTCCGTAAATGGAATCAAAAATAATTTTCAATAAAATAACAAAATTATTACAGAAATATTGCAAGAAGCGTTAATATTTTGTAAAATATCGGTCAGAGGTTCTTTTCCGTCATTTGATGGAGCAGAACATGAAAAATAGAAAAGTAATAAAATTATTATTAGTTGCAGTGTGTTTCGTTGCGGCAGGTGTTGTTTTCAGTTGCGCAGTGAAAAAACAGAGTGGGACAGAAGGAAACGTCGTGATAGAGGAAGTATCCAAAGAAGCGGAAACAGAATCTATGACGGAAAGACTGGTCTGTGTCCATGTTTGTGGAAGCGTAGCTACTCCAGGCGTGTATTATCTTGAAGAAGGTTCAAGAATACATGAGGCAGTAGAACTGGCAGGTGGATTGACCGAAGAGGCAGCTGGTCAGTCGATTAATCTTGCGGAGACCTTGAAAGACGGAGAACAGATTTACATTCCTTCTTTAGAGGAAATGGAAAACGGTTACGAAATGCCAACAGATGGTTTGGTTAATATTAACACTGCAGAAATTGATGAGTTGAAAACGCTGCCAGGCATAGGAGATATAAAAGCTGAGGCAATTATTTCTTACAGGGAAAGCAATGGGGACTTTTCCAATATTCAGGAAATAACAAATGTGGAAGGCATAAAAGACAGTTCCTATGAAAAAATCAAAGACTATATAAAGGTGTAGAGGTTTTTTATGAGCAAGGTATTAGTTGTTGATGATGAAAAGTTAATCGTTAAAGGCATTAAGTTCTCTTTAGAGCAGGATGGTATGGATGTTGAATGTGCGTATGATGGCGAAGAAGCTCTTGCCATGGCGCAGAAAACAGAATACGACGTTGTATTGCTGGATATTATGCTTCCAAAGATGGATGGTTTTGAAGTATGTAAGGCAATCCGTGAATTCTCCAATATGCCAATTATCATGCTTACTGCAAAGGGCGGAGATATGGATAAGATTCTTGGCCTTGAGTATGGAGCGGACGACTATATTACCAAGCCATTTAATATTCTTGAAGTAAAAGCCAGAATTAAGGCAATGTTCCGCAGAAGCAAACGTGCGGTAGCGGAAGCTCCAGGCGAAATTGTAAAAAATGAACTTCGTATGGATCTTGATGCAAGAAGAGTATTTATTCAGGATAAAGAAGTTAATCTTACAGCAAAAGAATTTGACTTGTTAGAACTCCTTGTAAACAATCCGAATAAAGTTTATAGCAGAGAACAATTGCTCAGCATCGTATGGGGCTATGAGTATCCAGGGGATGTAAGAACAGTTGATGTACACGTAAGAAGGCTGCGTGAAAAGATAGAGGATAACCCGAAAGAGCCTAAATATGTAAATACTAAGTGGGGAGTGGGATATTATTTTAAGGCGTAGCCAAGATTTCTTCGGAAGTCTGAGATTCAGAATACTTATCATCATTTTAGCTGCCGGCATTATCCCTCTCTTTATTTTGGAGGGTGTATGCTTAAAAGCTGCTGAGAACACTGTCATTGCAACCAGAACGCGAAATGTCAGTGCTCAGTTTTCTATACTTTCTTCCTACTTCTCTCAGGAAAATCAGGACTCTATTGATTCCGAGCGAAAATTTGATAAATTAGCAGAAGACGTTGCAGATGTTTTCTTGAACCGTATTCAGGTTATCGACGAAAACTTTACGATTGTTAGCGATTCTTATCAGATTAACAAAGGAAAAATCTGTATTTCGCCAGATGTTAATCGCTGCTTTAACGGTACGAACCAGGCTTATACAGATAAACAGCATAAGTGTCTGGTCTTAACCCAATCCATTAAAAATTCCGACGGCGAAGTTAAATATGTTATGTTTGCTACCTCTTCAATAGCGGATATTTATGATGCGATGGATTCTATCCGGCTCATAGTTGCTGCAGTGGTAATTATCTTGACCATCGTGCTTTTAACAGCAGCAATTGTCTCCGCTTATAAAATGGTAAAACCGTTCCGTAAGATTGAAGACACTATTGAACATATCGGACGGGGAGAAACTGTTGAGGCGATTAATCTGAAAGGTAGCAGTGAAATTATCACGATTTCCAATTCGTTTAATACTATGATGGATCGGATTAATCAGTTGGAAGCTTCTCGTCAGGAATTTGTATCGAATGTTTCCCATGAGTTGAAAACTCCAATTACGTCCATGAAGGTTCTTGCCGAGTCATTAGTTGGACAAGAAGGCGTTCCAGAGGAACTTTATCAGGAATTTTTAGGGGATATTGTAGGAGAATTAGATAGGGAAAATAACATCATCAATGATTTGCTGACCTTGGTTAAGCTGGATCGAACAGGTCTTGAGATGAACTTTTCTCAGGTAAATATTAATGAGTTGATTGAAGCGCAGTTAAAACTGATTCGTCCATTGGCAGCAGAGAAAAATATTGAATTGGTCTTTGAAAGCTTCCGTCCGATTCTTGCGGAAATTGACGAAACCAAAGTTTCTATGTGTATTTCCAATCTGGTAGTAAATGCGATTAAGTACAATAATAACGAAGGTTGGGTTCATGTATCTTTAAACGCAGATGCAACATATTTTTATGTGAAAGTTCAGGATAATGGTTTTGGAATTCCGGAGAAGAGCGTGGAGCATATCTTTGATCGTTTCTATCGTGTCGATAAGGCAAGAGACCGGGCTACCGGTGGAACCGGTCTGGGACTTGCGATAACGAAGAGTATTGTTGTTGCCCATAATGGAGACATCAAATTATACAGTGAAGTTGACGTGGGAAGTACGTTTATTATGCAAATTCCTTTAACCCATATATCTTGAGAGCAGAATGAAAAAATTAAAAATCTTTCTTAGTTTCATATTGATTCTTCTAATCAGTTCAGTGTCTGTACTGGGATTTTCTGGTTGCGGAAAAACGGTAGCAGAAGAGGACCGTTTTATGGTTTTTTATGCAAACAAGGAAGCAGATGATATCATATATAAAGAACAGATTATTGAAAATTCTGCATCGTATGAGCAGGTGGATTTAATTCAGATGCTTTTGAATCGAATGTTTTATGTGAATCCGGAAGAGACTTCTTATTATTCTGTTAAGCCTTCGGGAGTAACGGTGAACGGAATGATTGTTAAAGATGGAGAAGTTACCATTGATTTTAATTCCGACTACCTTAAAATGTCCAATGTGCGTGAAATCATTATGCGGACATCGATAGTATTAACTCTGATTCAGGTAAATGGAATTACAGGAGTATCTTTTACGGTTGACGGAGAACCTCTGACAGATAAGAAAGGTACGCTGATCGGTACCATGACCAAGGAGAGATTCGTAGATGTTCTTTTGAATGATGAAGGCATGCTGAAGCAGGAATCGGACCTTACAATTTATTTTGCAAATGAAACTGGAGAATACCTGGTTCCTGTTGTTTACGGGTTTACGATTGATAATAGCAGTTCCTCTATGGAGGAATATATTGTCAGCCAACTGATTGCAGGTCCGAAAACAAAAGATGCCTATGCAACTATGAGCAAGGATGTAAAAGTCCTCAGTATAACAACTTCGGATAAAATCTGCTATGTAAACTTTAGCAGCAGTTTTTTATCTCAGAATCAACCGGTTAGTGATGAACTGATGGTATATTCGATTGTAAATTCTCTTTGCCAATTGCCATATGTAAATTCCGTTCAGTTCATGGTGGAAAGTGAATCGGATATTATGCTTCATAAGACCTTTGACCTTTCTCAACCGTTAAGAAGAAAGACCGATCTAATTCGCAAGTAATCACTTAATAAAAAATGATAAAGAGAAAACTTCTTTTTGCAGCATTGCTTTTTGCATTGCTTTGTTTTGTTCTGCAAAAAACAGGAAGGGTTCCGTTTCTTCATGAAATGCCAGAGGAAAACCAGAAGGTAGTACTGACGGGAATTATTGATCAGATAGAAAATAAATCTGAGAGTAAGTATGTTTACCTGAAAAAAACACGAAATATGGATAATGAAGAAACTTATGGGAAAATAATCCTTACCGTTGCAGATGGAA
>JAKSRL010000108.1 GCA_024403635.1 Lachnospiraceae bacterium
AACTGCTCCCACGAGTCTATCAGCAATAACAGCCTTTTTAAAAAAGCCCCAAATCATCCGTAAGATTCCATAGGTAAGATTTTCATACCGGAATTTGTGATAGGTAAAAAGCTGTTTGTTTAACTCGTCGTAACGGTTAATCGGACCCTGGGTCAGTACCGGAAAAAAACTGATAAAAGTTAACACTTTTGCAAAATTTTTCTCGGAAGGATATTTGTCCCGGAACACATCAATGGAATAGCTGATGCCGGAAATTGAATAATAAGAAATTCCTAACGGAACGATGTAGTTCAGCGAGCCGCCGGCCGTCTTGCCTGCAAAATTCAGCCTAGCTAAAAAACCTGCAAAGCCTGGACCAAACCATCCGGCATATTTCAAAACGACAACGATTCCGAATATCAAAACCAATTCCAGAATAAATAGTCCTTTTGATTTTTTTGTTTCAAATACTTTGGTAAAAGCAAAAATAAGTAACGCTTCTACTAAGACAAATACTAAAAAACCGCCGCTGGCCAGGGCATAAAAACCAAGACTTGATATCAAAAGCCATACCCATTGAGCATTTCCGCGCAACAGATAGTAAACCAACGTTACGACGCCTAGAAATATTAAAAAGTAAATTGAAACAAGGCTTATCATTTACTTACTGCAGATCTTCCACCAATTCACAAATAGAGTCGACGGTTGCAAACTGCTCTTTTGTTATATATTTTGCTTTGATCGCAATATCAAATTCATCTTCCAGGGCGGAAACAATTTCAATGATGTCGAGAGATGTGATGATTTCATCTTCTAACATATTGTCACCATCGTATTCTTCAATGTCTTCGTTGATTTCTGATAAAATGCTGATAATTCTTTCTTTCATGGTTCCTCCAAGTTTGTATTGTATTTATGCTCTGTTTTTTCCGCCAAACCAGACGGACAATATTTTTCCATTCAGATGGTGGTTCCCCTGGCTTTAATGATTTCTACCATTTCACCGACGTCTTTCATGCCGTTGACTTCTACCATGGAGAACTTCAGGCCAAAGCGCTTTTCAATGGCTACAACCAGATTGATATGCTCTAAGCTGTCCCAGTCTTCAATGTCGTCGGAAGTTGTGGATGCTTCTACTACAATCTCGTCGTCATCAAAAATATCCTGGAATATTTCGTTTAATGCATTATAGATTTTTTCTTCCATTGTTTACTCCTGTTATTTGTTATTTATCGAAATTACTTTGCACTGTTTTTGATAATTGTTTACGGAAAGCTCCCACCGGTCTTCTTTCTCTTCAAATCCCAAAACTGTATAGAGATTTGCTACCATGGAATTTTTCTTGGTTGGATAATAGTACCCAATGATGGTTTCCACGTGATTATCTTTTGCTTTTTCTACTAATTCATCCAACATGGCAAACTCAAGATCTCGTTTCAGAACTCGACAGCTCATCAGGTTCAGCCGGATGTGGGCTTCTCTTCTTTCCGGATTCTCCGGTGCAGGAAGTAGTTCTGCAGCTTCCACCGCTACCACGCCATTATCGCCGAACTTGTCTTCCAGTCTTCCATAAAGGGTAATCCAGTCTTTGCTTTGCGCCATTTGTTCAATATCGGTTACGCTGCAACGTAACGTGGTCAGATTAAACTGATTGCTCTTATTGGTAAGCTGGGAAATTCTCGGAATCGTTTCGGTTCCAAAGGCTTGAATATCTGCTTTCATTTCAAGACTTAACAAATAGTCTTCGTAATTTTCAAAGGCAGACTGAGCCTGTTCCCGCTCCATGTTGGCTTTATACATTTCGTTTCTTTTGGTATCGTCTTTTGACAGATTCGTTACCTCAAAGAAACCGGATTTATCTATAATATGGATATATTCTTCCGGTCCGGTAAGTTCCGGAACCGAAACTCCCATCACTTGTTCCCGGACAATATGGCGTTCTGCCGGATTGTCATCTACAAACACAAAAGAATCCACGCCTAGATTCAGTTCTTCCGCAATTGCTAAAAGATTTCGGTCTTTCGGTTCCCAATTAGCTTTTATACAAAGAAAGTCTTCTGGTTTTAAAGCTCCCCGTTCCAGATTTAAGCCGGTAAGTGCGTTTTCATACTCATTTTTTGAATCAATGTTTAAAAGGATGCCGATATCCTTTTGGGCCTTAACGTACTGCTGAAATTCCAGGAAAGTTTCTGCTTCTGAGCTTTCCGCTCCCACTTTTACATTCTCCGGTCCATCGTCTCCGATAATTCCCCCCCAAAGGGTATTATCCAGATCCAGTACCAAGGCTTTTTTATTCTTTCCATAAATGGATTTGATGATATTCGCCACAGAAAAACAAAGGTTCGGCATCAGACTTACCTGTGGGCAATATTTATACATATTCCAATAAAAGGAATCACACCATTGTTCCAATCCTGCACATGCAGAAAGGTAGTTCACATCATGGATAAACAGGTTTTCCTTGCGTTCTGCATATTCTGCGAAACGTTCATTCAAACGAGAAACAAAATGTACTCTGCCATGAATATCGGTGGCGTCTTTATTGCCCAGGAGTCTCCAAGTCGGCATTTCAAAGTTATTCTGTATGATAACCGCTTTTGTCTGTTCCAGATTCTCCCAGACGTCTTTAAAAAAATTAAAAACTTTATCTTCTTTAGCAAGGACTTCTTCCGGACTATCATTTATCGAAGGCCAATAGTTGATATTATGGATACTGGTATGAATGTAAAACACATCTGCCCCAAAGCTTTCCAGCTCTGGATTTTTAAAACAGGCATCTTCATAAAATTGATTGTATTCGCTCTCATAAAACGTAGCTTCTATTCCTGCATTCAAAAGAAACAGGTCCAGAATCTGAGCAACGAGAGCTGTCGTAGAGCCACCAAGAATCGCAATATTCTTTTTTATTCTGACACTACCGTCTTTCATCAATTCCCTTCGGAATGATTTTTTCTTCTGCAAAATCAAATCATTGTCAAAAGGGTATTCCAGTTCTCTCATACATCCTCCGGAAGTTTTTTATACACGAACAAAATATGCTCTTTTCAAAGCATATAATAAATCAAGTTATTATACTTTAATTAAGAAATCTCTTCAATATAAAAGAAAATAATAAAGATAAAATATAAAAAAAGCGGGAATGAAATCCCACTTTTTCCTACAATTGTCCGGAGCAATCCGAATCCGAACCGCTGTCAGCTCATTCTTCTGCGCTGGTTTCCTGCGATTTGACGTCTCTGGTTAATGACTTTATATCAATAGCCTGTTTAGGACATGCCGATTTGCATTCTCCACACCGGATGCACTCTGTGCTGTTTATATTCTTAAGCACAGAAACATTCATTTTGCAGGTTTTCTCACACAGTCCACATTCAACGCACTTGTCACGATTAATATCGAGCTTGACAAAACTGATCCTATTAAACAGCCCGTAGAAAGCCCCTAAAGGACAAAGATACTTGCAAAAAGGACGATAGATCAGAACTGATAATATCAAAATAACTACCAGAATTCCGACCTTCCACGAGAACAATAAGCCTACAGCCTTTTTCAGAGAGTCGTTCATCAGCACCAGCGGCAATCCCCCCTCAAGTGTCCCTACCGGGCAAAGCCACTTGCAGTAATATGGATTTCCCATGCCAAATTCATTTGTCAGAAAGAGCGGCAACACGATGACAAGCACAATCAAAACGACATACTTCAAATAGCGCAACGGCCTGTCGATCTTTTGGGGAATCTTGATCTTCGGCGTCTTGATTTTATAAATCAGCTCCTGAATAAAACCAAATGGACACAGAAAGCCACAAATTGCCCGCCCGAGAATGACGCCAAAGAGCATCATCGTTCCGAGAACATAAAAACTGAATTTGCTATTTCTGCTTCCCAGGACTGCCTGAAGAGAACCGATTGGGCAGGCAGCGACTGCACCGGGGCAGGAATAACAGTTCAGCACCGGGATGCATATCCCTTTTGTTTTTCCTCTGAAAATTCTGCCCTTTATGAAGCCTGTCGCGAAGCCGTTGAAGAAAACTGCTGCCGCAGCTTGTATCATATATCTTACTTTGTTTTTCATCCGATACCTATACACTCCAAGCAAATATTTGTAGCTTTAGTGGCAACCGTGTTAATTTCTCCGTTTGCAATGCCGATAACGATGAACGTAATGGCAATCACAAGACAAATCATTCTAAAATACAGAATCAATTTGCTGTTTTCCTTTTTCATATATTGAGCACTTCCTATTCTATTGATGCTCGATTGCCTTCATACATTCGCGAATTGCTTCTAAATAGCCTTCTTTTTCGCAGTTTCCCATATAAGGAGTCCCAACAGTTTTACCTGTTTCATCTACGAATATTGTCGTTGGGAAGCAGTCCGTTCTGTCCGTCAGATCTATTTTTAAATGTTCATCTGGAATAATGGTCAAAAACTGTGCATCGACCTTATCCATTACCTCTCTGGCGAATTTCAAATTCTTATCATTGTCTCCGGCATCTGTGCATATCGTAATAATATTCGTCTTATCCGGAAGTTCGTTGTATGCTTTTACAATCTCCGGCATCTCTTCAATGCAGCTGCTGCAAAAGGTTCCCCAAATATTGATCATGGTAATTGTATTTCCGGAAAAACAGTCTTCAAAGCCGACTGTTTTTCCGTCCAATGTCTCTGCCGAAAAATCCGAAAGCACAACATCTCTGTATAAATCGATTTGACGTGCTTCCCACTGGGCTTCTTCCTCGGGGCTGAGTTCGATTACGTCCGCCCCGCAGCCGCATAAGCAAAACGTTGCGAAACTACATACCATCAAAAGAGAAGCAATTAAACCGGCAAAATTTCTTTTTATCAAAATACGTACCTCCTCTGCAATCTATAAAAGCAGAATTGTCATTTGAGGGCGTTAATAATAGACAGATATCCCTCCATGTCATTTGCATCCGCTGAGGTCTCTATGACGGTTCCGCTACGATCAACAAATATCGTCGTTGGGAAAGAATACACTTCATCTACAAAGTCTTTGATATCTCCGGTCGGAACAAGCGTTGTGAATTCGCATCCGTTTTTTTCAAGAATCTCTTTTGCAAACTCTGCCTCTGTGTCGCTGTCGATACATATGCTGATAAGCCCTACACCGTCCGGAAGATTGAAATAAAGCTCGCCAAGGTCTTTCATCTCCATCACACAGGGACCGCACCAGGTTGCCCATATATTGATCATCGTAATATCATTTTTCTTGATGATCTCATCCGTGATTTCATTACCGAAAACATCCTGCGCACTGAAAGACGAGAATGCGGACGTGGCCTTCAGTTCATCCGTGTTATCCGCGATCACTTCTTCCGGGAAAACGAACATATTCTTTTTTATTTCAGGAACAGCTTCTATAATGTTGCGGATGTTCTGCTTATCTTTTCCTGTCAGACCGGAATAGATATTTTCATCAATGCTTTTGTTATAGAGGATGAAGTATCTGCTGCCATTCCAGCTGCCGACCTCTTCTACACTGTCATAGATCCCTGTCGTCATTGGTGTTTCATCAGCGCCAACCTTGTATACCGCGAGCATCGGGAAGCTCATGGTGAGATACTTTTCGAGTTCCTCTTCATCACCGGATGCGCTTTTTCCCTCAGTGGGATTCATCAGCTTTTCTCCGAGGAAAGACAGATCCATCTGCTTGCTATTCGATTCATATTGGAAGAGTGGG
>JAKSRL010000109.1 GCA_024403635.1 Lachnospiraceae bacterium
TTCTATGATACGTAATCGAAAATTTCATGCTGTTTTTTTAGAATGGACCCTTTTTATCTAAAATTTCGACAAATCTCAGTATGTAGAGATGAAAAAAACGCCAGAGAGAAATTTCCTTCTTTGGCGGTTTTTTTGTAATGGCGTCGCCATACAATAAAAAATGCTCCTGCTAGTAGCAGGAGCATTTTTATGTTAATGTACGAATAAATCAGTCTTTTTTTGGAAGCTGGATTGGGTATTTCTCAATTGGAACGTCCTCTGTGCTTAATGTCATAACGCCATCAACATTCTTAAGGATGATCCATTTCAGCCAGTTTTCATTATCCATTTCTGGGTAATCTTCACGAAGGAACCAACCACGAGATTCTTTTCTTGCTCTGGATGCGAAGAAGTGCATTTCTGCGGAAAGAACCATAGCTTCTGCTTCGTGGCATGCTAACAGGTCATGAAGGTCAACTGCCTTAAGGTCAGCTGCAAGTTCTTTTGCCTGTTTTACCAGTTTCTCAGCTTCGTCCATACGATCTGCTTTCATGAATACAGAATACTCAGATGGGCACATAGCCTGCTGAATCAGTTCAATAACTTCTTTTGCATTATGGCCTTCTGCACGTTTCAGAGGAGCATAAGTTGCTTCGATGCATGCTTCAGTTTCTGCTTCCGTAATAGCTTCCGGAGCACCAATTTTAGCTGCAGCTGCTGCACGTCCGCAAAGAACGCCTGCGAATACTGCGTTCAGGATTCCTGAACCACGGTTTCTTGCAGGAGGAGCTGGAACAGCGCCAGGAGCACAAGAACCACAGTAGCTTGCATCACCGATTGCATAGAGACCTTTTACGCTTGTCTCCATATCATGGTTAACCTTGATACAGGACTGCTCGCCGATCAACAGTGGAACTACTTCCAAGTCATTGTCGAACTGATTTGTAAACTCTTGTCTGCATTCACGGAATCTCTGGCCGTAAGGACGTTGCCAATCCTGATTAACTGCCTTAACGTCTTTCTTTGCTGGGCCGTAGTCCAGATGGATAGGGCCTGTGCCATTAATCATGTTTACATACCACTCACGGATAGCGAGACTGCAGATATCTGTCTGGCGATGATCTGTGAAGTTCTTTGTAACATGCTCATTTTTAGCGTTGTACATGAAGTTTTCACCGAATACAACTTCGCCATGGCTTCCAACACGAATTAACTGTGAGAAGTTACCGAATTCAGGGTTACGCATTTCAACACCTGCTCTGTATGCTGCAGCAATACCGTCACCACGGCCGGAAGACCACATAGCACCTACGCGGTAGTTCTGGCTGCCGGTTGCGATTACAACCTGAGATGCAGAAATGGTATAGAAAGTATTATCTTCTTCAAGAATACTGTAAGCAAAAGCTCCGCAGATTTTGTCGTCTTTTACAACGAAATCGGTTACGGTAACTTTATCAATGATACGTACACCCAGTTTTTCTGCCTGTCTTCTCATTTTCAGGCAAAGGTCTAAGTCAACACTGATCATGCAAGTGAAAGGACCAGTTGGCATCATGAAGTAATTACCTTCTTCATTTCTTGGCATAACGATTCCCCAGTTATCCATCTTCTGAAGAAGTTCATGGTTCATTTCAACATATTTCAGCATTAATTCCTGGTCACCTAAGTATCCACCGATTTCATTTACGTGGAACTGAAGGAAATCCATAGGAGTAATTTTGTCCAGCTGGAAATACTGCAGAACGCCGCCACCTTTGTTAGCTTTTCCGCCATATCCTGTGAACTGTTTTTCTACGATAATAACATCCAGATCTGGGTTGTTTTCTTTTGCTTCAACAGCTGCAACCAGACCACCGATACCGCCGCCTGCAATCAGAAGATCACAGCTAAGATTTTTCTTGTTTAAATCCATATCTATTCCCTCCTTATTCATAACGCTCAAAGTGCTGGTGCAGACGCTCGCTTGATGGATCCGGAAGAACCTTAATAGCATCTCTCTTGCAAACGCTCTGGCAGTAGAAGCAATGCTCGCAATCTTCTACATACTTGAAAATAGGCTTCTTTGCTTCAGCATCCCAACGGATAACATCTACGAAGCAAGCTTTGTAACAGAGCTGACAGCCGACACATTTCTCAGCGTCAAACTCTATTTTGTGATTTGTGTAAATCATAAATAAAACCCTCCCATTCATATTTGTACTTTCTATGTACATTATTAGATGGAATAATTTTACCATGAATTGAAAAAAAGTACTATGAAAAAAACAAGGTCGGAATTTGGTTATTTTTACCTTAGAAAAACACATTCTTTTTCAGTTTTGAATTATAAAAATGTATGGTATCATTAATACAAAGAAAGAAAACAAGGTGGTAAAAAGATGCCGGAGAGTAGAGAACAAAAACCAAATAGACCTGTGAATAGAAATCAAATTGCGAGAAAGAAAAAAGCAAGAAAGAAAGCCATAAGAAATCTGATTCTTACAATCATCCTTTTGGTGGTTCTGATTGCTGTAGTTATTGTTCTGACCATCAGCTGTGGTAGAAAAAAGGAAAAACCTGTGGACATTGTAGTACCAACAGAAATTACCGAGACGGAACCGGAAACTCAGGCTCCAAAAACCATTCTAAATGAGAAACCGGTATCCCTTTATATCATGGATTATGACAACATGACTTGTAATAAAGTAACAGGAATCAGCAGGGAATGGAGTGAGTACGAAGACCTGGAAGCTTTTGGCGCTTTTGCAACCACGGTAGAATCTTTTGAGTTTTCTTCCGAAACCGAAGCTCATAAAGAAATCTGGAACAGCATTCCTACAGAGAAAGAGTATAAGATTGGTTACGAGCTGAGCTTTGACCTACATGGAGAGCCAAAGGTGATTACTATTTTAAAGCCAGGAGATATTGAAAAGAATCCAGACCTTTATAATGGCGATTATCCGGAAGATGGCGATTATAGCGAGATTACCGGATATCTTGGCGTATGGGTTTATGATGACATGCATCAGGATGGAGGATTTTATATCCATATTACCCAGGCAGAAGTTACGGAGGAGACCCTTTTAACTTCGATTAAACTGAGACCGACTCCACAAAGCAGAGACGTTGAGAATCTTGTGTTGAAGGCCTTTTCCTATTCTTCTCCAGAGGAATTTGACGCAGACGGTCACTATATTGGAAGCTATGCATCATCTGTTAAAATTGATAAGAAATAAATGGGAGGTAACTTATGTTTTGTACCAAGTGCGGAAAACCATTAGAAGAAGGCGCTCGTTTTTGCAGTAATTGCGGCGCTCCGTTAGAAGAAGTACCGACATTGGAAATTCCTACCGAAGAAGTCCTAGAACCGGTAGAAGAGATTTCGGAAAGCACCGTTCAACAGCCAAAGACGGTATCCTATCAACCGTCTGCTTCGGATGCTCCTGCAGCACCGGAGAAAAGCAAAAAAAAGAAAGTTTGGATTATCGTCGGAATCGCAATCGCAGTTTTTATTCTCCTGGTTTTTGGCGTTGTTTTTGGCGTAAAAAGCTTTTTCAATAAAATAAAGGAACAGCATATTATTGAGAACAAATCCGGAGAAGAATATATCGACGTTGTGCGCGACGGATATATGTTCGAATATGGATATCAAACGGTAGGAGATGCTTTTGAGGATTTCTTCACCAATCCAGAGTGGAAATACTTCCAAGCCTCCGATGGTGACCATATGGTTCAGTTTGAGGGTGGATGTCTCTATGATGGAGAAGAAACGGACTTCCTGGCACAGTTTATTGTGGATGATTATGACTTTGAACTGTATGCGATTGAATTAGACGGTGTGGTTCAGGATCCAGAATTAAATGATGTTTACCTGATTGTAATTTTTGAAGATGTCTCCCCAAATGGAATGGAAGAAGATCCGACAAAAGGCTCTTCCAATAATTCTGGTTCATCGACCACCAGCCAGAAGGAGGCTCTAGAATCTGCACATGATTATATTACCTATTTAGCTTTTTCCTACACGGGATTGATTGAGCAGTTGGAGTGGGAAGGCTTTTCGGAACAAGATGCAACCTATGCAGCTGACAATTGTGGCGCAGACTGGTATGAGCAGGCAGCAAAATGTGCCAAAAGTTATTTGGATAGTCTGGCCCTTTCCAAAGAAGAATTAATGGAGCAGTTGGAATACGAAGGATTCACCTATGACCAGGCGGTTTATGGAGTTACTTCGGTAGGATATTAAGAATTAAAAGCCTCCATATACTGACGGGATAAAGGAACCTTGAAGAATCATTAACATATACCAAACGAGAATGGCTATTTGTAAAAGCGTATCAATTTCGATAACGATGACGCTGTTGCAGATAGCCTAGTTTGAAGGTGGGTTTATGAGCAAATCAAATTCTTTAGTGAAAAAAATAACAATCGTAATTATTGCAGCGGCGGTAGTGTACGCTTTTTCCGGAGCGTTAATCAGCACGTTGTTAAATCATATTATTGACGAGTTTCATCTTACGGGTACCGGAGAGGGAATCATGAGCAGTCTGATGAATGTGGGCTTAATGGTAACCTTTTTGGTTTCTCCTGCCCTTCAGGGAAGAATCAAAAAACTGAGAATGATTATGGTTTCTACCATTATTCTCACAGTGGCTTTGTTGATCTGCGGGTTTGCAGGAACTGCGATTATTTTTGGAATTGGAAGCATAGTTTTAGGCATTGGCTCTGGCTTTTTGGATGGCTATATGAATTCTACTTTGATTGATTTATACCCGGAGGATAGCACTAAACCTATGGGACTGCTGCATGGATTCTACGGTATTGGAAGTTTGGTAATGCCTTTAATTTTACAGGCACTTCTTCTTTGGCTTGTTTGGAGAGGGGCTTATTATGTAGTGGCTGTTCTCTTTATTATTGTTACGGTTTTGATTATTGTATTAAACGGAAAAATTGAAAAAGCCGGTGGCTTAAAAGAAACGGAAGAGCAGAAACTGAAGTTTGCGGTCATTAAGAATTATTTCTGCAAGAAAAACAATATTGTCATGTTCTTCTATGCGATTCTTGCAGCGATGGCGCAGGCAGGTATCGTAAGCTGGGTTGTAAGATTTGTTACTTTAAAATACAACGCGGAAGCGACGGGAGCTCTTTGTGTTACGATTTTCTGGCTGGCAGCCACGGTGAACCGCTTCCTGATGCCGAAAATCAAAATGGACATGCTCAAGATGATTATTTTCGGTTGTCTGTTTATGGGAATTGCCATGGCCATCGGAATTTTTGTTCCGAATATTATCGTGATGTGCGTTATGGTAGGCTTCTGCGGTTTGTTCAGTGGCCATTTGATGCCGGGAATTATGATGATTGCGGCAGAAGGCTACCAGGGGAATACAACACTGACAACCTCAATGATGTCCTTTGCTTTCGGTATTGGACGAGTAGCCATTCCTTTGATTATCGCAGCTGTTAAGAACAGCGTTTCTTTGGAACTAGGAATGTTGATGGCAGCCATTGCCGCAGTATTGGGAACTTGCTGCGGATGGATTGTTTTAAAAGATAGAAGGAAAAAACAGTTCGCGGAAAAATAAGATAGTAGAGAAATACATCAAAGCGATAACGGCACTCGAGAACAAAACGGGCGTCGTTTTGCTTTTTACATACGGCTTTAGCCTGTTGAGCGAGGAGAAGCTTCGCTTGCGAAGCCCGAGCGAA
>JAKSRL010000011.1 GCA_024403635.1 Lachnospiraceae bacterium
GTTAGGCTTACCTATTACAGCAATCTTTGGTGTATCATCCTCTTCCTCTTCCATCGTAGCCCGATCAAAGTATTTGGTTACTTCATCCAGCATATCGCCAAATCCCAATTTTCCTGTAGCGGAAATCGGGACTGGATCTCCCAAGCCTAAATTGTAGAACTCATAAACATCCGCTTCTAATTTTGCAAAATTATCTACTTTATTTACCGCAAGAACGATTGGTTTGCCACTACGGCGAAGCATATCGGCGACCTTATCGTCTGCATCTACCAGTCCTTGACGTACATCGGTCAAGAAAATAATAACATCCGCAGAATCAATTGCCAACTGAGCCTGAGCTCTCATCTGAGATAGAATAATATCGCTACTATCCGGCTCAATGCCCCCTGTATCAATTAAAGTAAAGTCCATGTCAAGCCAGGATACATCTGCATAGATACGATCTCTCGTAACACCTGGTGTATCCTTTACGATAGCAATGTTACTGCCGGCTAAGGCATTAAATAGGGTGGACTTACCTACATTCGGTCTACCAACAATCGCCACAATCGGCTTGCTCATATACTTGTCTCCTAAAATCTGTATTTTCAATTCCCAACAGAGCATTTAATAAATCTGCTCCATCTCTTGGGACTACGGTCACTTTTACCTGAAGTTTTTCTTCTAACTCTTTTACTGTTACATCGTCCAAGAAACACTCTTCCCCAGCACGGAACATATTAATCGGAAGAAGCAGTTCTTCTCCCAATTCTTTTCCTTGTAACTGGCTCAAAATATCACAACCACAAATCAAACCAGAAACTGTGATATTTTCTCCAAAGAACGTGTTTTTAATTTCGTAACAGTTATATTCGAAGTCTGCACTTTCTGGAACATAAAGTTTCTTTAAGTCCTGAATCAAAGTATCCACATACGGATAAGCCAGTTTTCCCGTAGCAATAGAAACCTTTCTTTTTGGCAAACATTCCGAATCTACAGAAGATAAAGCTTCATGGAATTCTACTTCCAAAAGCCTTAACATTCCTACGCCATTTTCCAGCTGAGGATAGCCATCATAACGCTCATCTTCAGGCAATTCTCGTTCTGCCAGAAGGTAAAATTCATCACTGGCATGAACGAAATGTCTTGACGTATTATTATATAGTTTTTTCTGGAATTTTTCTACCAGATTTATGACATTTTCTGCATCATTTTTAGTGAAAGGCTCAATCGGATACAGGCCTTCCCGATATTTCGTAAGACCAACAGGAACGATGGAAACAGACTCCATATTCTCTGCATACTTTGAAAGGTCTTCCAAAGTTTTTTCCAACTCTGTTCCATCATTGATTCCTTTACAAAGTACAATCTGTCCATTCATTACAATTCCAGCTTCATTAAAACGATCAAGAAAGCGCAGACTATCACCTGCAAAACGGTTATTTAACATTTTGCAACGCAGTTCCTTGTTCGTAGTATGAATGGAGATATTAATGGGCTCCATATGGAAGTGGATAATACGTTCAATATCCTCTTCTTTCATATTTGTCAGAGTAATATAATTTCCCTGGAGAAAAGAGAGGCGGGAATCATCATCCTTGAAATATAAGGTATCACGCATTCCCTTCGGCATTTGATCAATAAAGCAAAAAATGCATTTATTCGTACAAGATTTATAGTCATCCATCAGACTGGATTCAAACACCAATCCTAAGTCATCACCATAGTCTTTTTCGATTTCGAATTCTTCAATATCACCATTTGCTTTTTCAATTTCAATGGTTACAAATTCATCCGTCGCATAAAACTGATAATCAAAAATATCCCTGACAGTTTCGCCGTTAACTGTCAGGAGATAATCACCTTTTTCAATAGATAATTCGTGGGCGATGGAATCAGGGTCAACGCCCACTATGATATGCTTTTTATTCATCCGAAGTTTCGTAGTTTGTTAAGTAATTATTCGTTCCAGTTATGGTAAACTTCCTGAACATCGTCATCATCATCCAAAAGCTCTAAAATCTTGTTAAGGTTCTTGATATCTTCCTCGTTTGTAAGATCTACATAATTCTGAGGAATCATTTCAACCTGAGCCTCCATCATAGGGATATTTTCAGCTTCCAGAGCTTCACGTACTGCACTAAAATCATCTGGAGCAGTTAAGATGGTAAAAGAATCTTCTTCTTCAGCGAAGTCTTCTGCACCAGCGTCAAGAGCCAGCATCATTAACTCGTCCGCATCCATTTCAACTTCTTCTTTATCGATGATAATCTGACCTTTTTTATCAAACATGTAAGAAACGCACCCAGGAGTACCAACGTTACCATTGCCCTTGGAGAAAGCATGTTTAACATTTGCAGCGGTACGATTCTTATTATCTGTTAACGTATCAACGATAATGGCAATACCAGAAGGTCCATATCCTTCATATGTGATTACTTCGTAATTTACAGAGTTTGCATCGCCAGCAGCTTTTTTGATGCCACGGTCAATGGTATCATTTGGCATGTTGTTTGCTTTCGCCTTAGCGATAACGTCACGAAGCTTGGAGTTATTTGCAGGGTCTGGTCCGCCCTCTTTAACTGCAATGGCAATTTCCTTACCGATGATGGTAAACATTTTACCTTTTGCTGCATCGTTTTTTTCCTTTTTGTGTTTAATGTTCGCAAACTTTGAATGTCCTGACATAAATTACCTCTTCCTTTATTCTTCTTTGATCTCTTGTCCAGGTTTTAATTCCAACTGTACAAGAGAAATTGTTTTATCTTCAACGGCAAGTATCTTATAGGTTACGCCGTTATCCACAATTTCAGTTCCTTCATCATTTTCCGGAATTCGGTCGATTTTTGAAATCAGATAACCATTTAAAGTCTCAAAGTCATCATCTTCAAATTCAATTCCCAACTCTTCCGTAATTTCCTCCAATGGAGTAAGGCCGTTAACAACATAGATATTTTCACCGATCTTGTTAATGTTGATTTCCACTTCGTCATGTTCATCAAAGATATTTCCTACGATTTCCTCTAAAATATCTTCCATGCATACAATACCAGAAGTTTGACCGTACTCATCCACAACGACCTGCATATGTATTTTATTGGACTGCATACTCTTAAATATGCTGTTGATTTTACTGGTTTCCGGAGTGTAATAAACTTTTTGCAACAACCCCGGAATATCCTTTATCAGTTTCGACCTGTTTTCCTCAAGCATATAAAATTTCATAGCATCTTTGATATGAAGAATTCCTATGATGTTGTCGATATTATCCACAAAAACCGGAAACCGAGAGAAATTTTCTTCCAGAATCATATTCAACGCATCTAACAGTGTAATCTCTCCATCAAGAGCACAGATGTTTTTGCGGTGAGTCATAATCTCCGAACAACTAGTTTCATCCAGATCAAAGATATTAGTGATCATCTCAGCTTCGCTCTCTAAGATTTCTCCTTGCACCTGACCTTCATTCAACATAGAAACAATTTCGTTTTCTATTTCATTTTCATCTTTTTTCTTGAAAATTTTACCAAAGAATCCCGCTCGCGGGTGCTCGTCCATAATATAATCCTTTCTCAAATCAAAATTTTACTTATATATTTTAACAGTATTCTTTAATATACACAACCTTACCTTTTGATAAATATCTTCTGGAAACTCTTTTGGTGATTCCACAGGCAAATTCATAATTAATGGTTCCTGCCAGTTCTGCAACTTCTTCCATCGAAATTTCTTTATCTTTTACCTTACCAACGAGAATTACTTCGTCATGAACCTTTACATTCGAGACCTTTGAAACATCAATCATAATCTGGTCCATGCATACACTGCCGACGATTTTGCAGATTTGTCCACGAACCAGAACCTTTCCTTTATTTTTCAAATTACGCATATAGCCGTCTGCATATCCAACGGAAACCGTTGCCAGCTGCATTTTATGCTGTGCTGTAAAAGTTGCTCCATAACCAACGGTATCGCCCTTCTGAAGGGTCTTTAAGGCCGTAATATGGCTCTTTAAAGTCATTGCAGGCTGTAATTTCATCTGTTTTACATATTTGGAAGGATAGAGGCCATAAATAATAATGCCCATACGTACCATATTGTAATTTGCATTTTTCATTCTTATGGTTGCAGCACTATTGGAACAATGCTTAATCGGAATATGAATTCCCATAGCTTCAATCGCATCCGTATACTCTTTGAACAGTACTTCCTGATCATAAGAAGAAGACAGGCTCTTTTCATCGGCACTATGGAAATGGGTGAAAACTCCTTCAATCTCTATATTTTTTAATTTGCTGATTTTTTTGATTACTTCCAGATTTTCCGGAGTCGGTTTAAATCCAATACGATTCATACCAGTATTAATTTTTAAATGAATTTTTGCTGTTTTTCCAACTTTTACTGCACTTCTGGAAACCTTTTTCGCCATATCCAAATCATAAACAGTCAAACGAATGTCATTTTGAATCGCCTCTTCATTGAGACTATAATGAATATAGCCAAGAATCAAAATTGGTGTCTTAATTCCATTATTCACCAATTCCATAGCCTCTTCAAAAGAAGCAACGGCATAAAAATCAACTAAATCCACAAGATTCTTAGCGATAGGAACTGCACCGTGGCCATAGCCATCGGCCTTTATAATCGCACATGTTTTTACGCCATCATTCAACAATTTCTGTGCAGACTGAATATTATTTCTTATAGCGTCCAGATTTATATCTGCACTACAACGATAAAACTTTTCCATTTATTTCTCTTCCTTTGAATTATTTATAAATTCATCAATCATTTTCGCAGTTTCTTGTACCTGCTCCCGAATATTGATCGTTGCTTCCGTATCCTTTTTCAAAATTCTGCAATCTGCAAAACCAGTATTATTTCCGCCGTTTATCACTTGGTATGTAGAATTCTTCGGATCATTCTGTTTCGCTTTTTTAAACAATTCTAGATTAAAAACGGTATCTCTAGAACCATGAATAGATAAAAGCTTTAAATCAAACGGAGACAAATCATGCTTTAAGGAATATCCTCCCAAATATACCAAACCGGTCAAAGATTTGGTATGTCCTTTCGCATATTTCGCTGCAATTTCACAGGACTGGGAATGAGCAATAATATACCATTCTTTTATATCCGGGTATTTCCTTATGACAAACTCCGCACCTTCTATGTTTAAAATTGGAAGATTACCAAAGGTTGTAGGAAGATAACAATAATACCCTTTTGCCGCTAATTCCATCATCAGCGGATAATAGCATTCCTTGTTAATTCGTTCTCCTCCATAAAAAATCAAGCCAACATTTTTATCCGATTTACTAACCGGAAGCACCGAGATTAAATTATCGGTCTCGGAAACAGTAACCGGTTCCGTTAGCTTAAAATAATCCAGTTCATGAATAGCCTTATAACCATTATCCACATATACTTTAAAGCCAGTCAGCACAAGAAGAACCAGAACAACAATTCCGATTAAAACAACTTTTGAGCTTATGATTCTCTTTCCGCGCAATTGATTTTTTTTCATACAAAGTTATTCTATCATTTTTAATTTAAAAATACATAGGCAAATGAAGAAAATAACTATATTTTTATATGACAAGCGGCTGCAATAATGCAGCCGCCCATCATAATTAGGATAGGATAATATATGTATGTTTCAGAATAAGAAAACTATTCTGCCTGATACCACCAATATACGGAATCTCCGCTATTTAAATAATACGATCCACAGGTTTCCATCGGGGAATAACCATTCACACTATAAAGCCATCCAGACATCGCACCATGTTGTTTTTCTGCAAGTCCGTTAATGGATTTAATATAATAAGAACTTCCTTCAAAACCTACTCCACAGTTACATAATGCATCATAAACCGTTGGTTGATAACTAAAAGATAAATAACAGGACGATTGAATTCCTCCATATGCTCCAGCATCAACCGTGATAGAAATATCATAGGAAGGATTTGTCTCTGGCTCTGGTGCTGGCTGAGGCTGAGGAGTTTCCTCATAAGTATTCTCTTCCTGTTTTGGATAATACTCTTCTTTTCCAACTTCCGGAGTATCTTTACCAGTAGCTAGTGTAGTACTTTCCTGCTGCTCTGTCGTTTCTTCTGATTTCTTCGTTTCTGAAGGGGTAGTGATTTCTTTTACTACCGGTTCTTCTGCATGAGTGCCTATGGTTTTCGCACCACATCCGCAGCAAAATGATATAAGAAGAATTGCCGATAGGAGAAAAATGAATTTTTTACTTATTTTTCTCATCCTATTTCCTCTTTTCTAATACTGCAGAAGCAGTTACCATTCCACCTGCAAGTAAACTAATCACTACAAGCCAAAGCATCATGTCTTGTGGATCTCCAGTCTGTGGAACATTCTTGTTTTCTGGAGCAATATATTTTGCCTGATGTGTGGATGCCATTGGGTAAACGTTGAATGCTTTCTTGTTATTTCTTAATCCAGAATAAGCAGCTAGAGCTCTTAAAACATCCGAACGAACGACATTCATATCAGTTCCTGGTAATTCCGCAACATCGTCACCTTTAGCATTTGCAAAGGATAACAGTGCAGTAATTGGATTTTTTCCATCTGGAGTTGTAAAGTCTTCTCCGGTAGGATCAATTCCCACTGCGCAAAGTCCAATAATCGCCTGAGCAGTTGAATCTGCATTCGTTGCTGCACCCATTGCATAACCAAATCCACCATCTGAATTCTGCATCGCACGAAGAGAATTTACAGCCTTTGGAATCATTTCTTGAGCATCCTCATTATTCATAAAGCAGGAAAGTCCTGCAAGAACTGCTCCGGTTGTGTCAGGACTGGAAGCTCCCATAAATCCAAATCCGCCATCTTCACACTGTGCTGCTTTCAGATTCTTGATCAGCTTTCCAGGAGCATTTGGAGCTAAGTTTGAAACACTATAATCTGATATAGCGCCGTAGGCATATAAGGTGTAAGCAGGACCTTCTGCCCAAGATGGAACTACGTTAGCATCCTTTGACATTAAATCTATTAAATCTTTTCCGCTTCCATCAAGATTGGATGGGTCTTCTCCTAAAGCTGCCAGAAGCAGAATCGACTTCTGAATTTCCGCATAAGAAGGGCGTTCATAAGTTGCAAGAGCATTTGTAAGAATCGCTTCTTTGTCTACAGAATCTGTTTTATCTGCTGCAATGGCCGCAAGAGCAAACCACCCATTATCGCCTTCTGCATATTTTAATAATCCTTCGTATAAGGATTTGAATAATTTTTCATTATCAACGCTTAATTCTTTTCCGGATGCATCTTCTGTATTTTCCTCTGGAACTTCATATTCAATTACTACAGAGCCAATCGTTGCATCAGCGCTTAATGCATTCCAATCAGTTTCTGATAAACCAGTCATGGTTGGATAATCTTCCCAGGCGTATTCAAAACTTCCACCATCTATAAGAGAATCTTCTTCAGTACCATCCGTCACTCCGGAACAATAACCACCATTCTTATAAACGGCCCAATATGAAGAATAATCTGCTTTGTTTGCTACCGCTGCTCCGTCAGCTGGTGTAATGGAATCCAAATATCCATATGAAAAATTATAACCATCAATCGCTCCGTCTGATTTTGCCGCAGCCAGAAGGTCTCCTAAATCAGCACCTTCAATGAAATCAAACTCTTTGCAAACCAGCACATTAGAACCATAGTATGGATCAACGCCTTTAACAATTTTCAAAGTTGTGCTTCCTACAACTGGCTCTTCCGCCGTTCTTCCTGCAACAACAGTGGATTTTTCTGAGGTTGTAATCGTTGTCCAATCTGGAGCAATGTTTAATGGATATCCTTCATAAGCAAACTGGAAGCAATCGCCATCTTTCAATACATCTGCATCGGTGCAATCCGTATAGCCGGATGCATAGAGACCATTTTTATAATTTGCCCAGTAATAAGAATAATCACTGTAATTTGCAATAGCTGTTCCTCCAGCTGGAGTTATGGAATCAATATAGCCGTAGGAGAAATGATAATCTCCAAGATCTCCAGCTTGTTTTGCTGCCTCAAAAAGGTCTTTTAAGGTTGCACCGTTTTCAAATTCATACTTAACATTCACTACAACAGCTGGTCCGGACCAACTGTCAACACCGTGAATAATGGTAAGCGTAGCTGTTCCATCATTATTTTCCGTTGCAAAAGCAAAAGATGGAATCAATAACACTACCATTAGGACTGACATAAATACTGCTAATAGTCTTTTTTTCATAATTTTCTCCTCAATGTGTACTTAAATACAAAATAGGTATGAACAAAAAAGGCACTCCCTTCCCGAAGTGCCAAGCTTAATCAATTGGAAATACACAACAAGCCATATAATAACCAATAAAAAGGCCATCAATGGTGCTGTATTTTTAACCAAAAAATTAACTTAGTCCTACCTCAGAAGACTAATTATTTTTGCAGCTAGACAGGTCTACCGACTGAATCTTTAAAACCTACTAAAGGTACCTTCCCAGATTTCTCCAGTGACTTAGCCTTTTAGACTCAACCTCGTTCGTGGATTTCACGGTTGCTGAGACACAGTTCCTGATTTTCACAGGATTCCGGTATGTCATCGCCGTCTAATATTTTGATGTCTCCATAAAAAAAAAAAAAAAACAGAAAAAAATAATTTTTTCTGTTTTTTCCAAAAAATCAAAAAATATTACTATTACCTTTAATGTAATTAAAAGTTTTTCAACACCCGAATTAGATGGGCAATTGGAAGACCAACAACGGTAAAATAATCTCCTCTAATTCCTTTTACCAGAAAGGCGCCCTTTCCTTGAACTCCATAAGCGCCTGCCTTATCTAAAGGATCCTTCGTCGCAATATACTGGCGGATTTCTTCGTCAGAAACATCATAGAACTCTACTTCTGTTTTCTCATGGAATATTTCTGTTTTTCCGGTTTTCGTATCAATAACGCTTACACCGGTGTAAACCACGTGGGTATTTCCGACCATTTCATGTAACATCTGGAAGGCCTCCGTTTCCTCTTTCGGCTTACCTAATACTTTTCCATTAAAATACACAATAGTATCTGACCCAATTACCAGATGTTCTTCTGATTTCGGTAATTTATCCGCTACATTTTTTGCCTTCCGATAGGACAATTTTTCCACCATGTCTGCCGGTCCGTCATATTCTATATTTTCATCGCAATCACTAATGATTACGTCGAATTCCAAATCTACCAGCTGTAGGATTTCCCGCCTTCTGGGAGACGCGGAAGCCAGAATTATTTTGCTCATTTCCTTACCTCTGTCTGTGGTTTTTTACTTCGTCAGGTGTTATTATATTATTGATAACAAGTATACGTCAATTCTGCTTTAAATGAGGATTGTATGAAATATAACGAGTATGGTGATTATAACGCAGTTCGTACGGCGATGATAAAAGACGCTCACAAAATACGAATTGCTAATAAGATTGTAAAAGTTTCTGGAGAACGTAGAACTCTTCCCTTAAAAGAAAGAGAACTTGATATGGTTTACTATCCAGCCTTGGATGGAAACGAATTCCCTATCTCAGAAAAAAGGCCTTTAATTGTCGGTCTCCACGGAGGCGGTTTTATTTTTGGAGGTGCTGCTTTAGATGATGCTATGTGGGTAGCAGTTTCCAAAGCCCTTTGTGTCAATATTGCCTCCATTGACTACCGTTTGTGTCCAGATTATAAATGGGATGATTCCATAACAGATTGTCTGGATAGTACGCTTTATCTCATAGACCATGCAGAGGAATTCGGCTTTGACAGTAATCACATTTCCCTTATGGGTCAAAGCGCTGGAGCCAGCATTGCTACAACTTCCTCTTTAGCTATAAATCTCGTAAAAAACAACATCTCATTAGACGAAAAGTTTGACGCTTCCCTATTAAATAATAAAAAAATAGGTTCCATAAATTATGACAACGTAATATTAGTTTATCCAATGTTAGATCAGATTACAGCGCCAGACGATAAAGGCCCAGGAAGTTATAGTGGAATCATCTGCTATGTTTCCAATGACCTCCATTGTAACGACGAAAACATCTACAGTCCTCTAGTTTCACCAATTGTTGCAACCGAAGAGATGCTAAAATGTCATCCGGCAACAATTATTGTATATAGTGAAAATGATAATTTAAGGCATGAAGCTGAAAAATATGGTAAAATGTTAAAAGATGTGGGCGTTTCTGCAAAGAACTACTTAGCAGAAGGAATGCCCCATGAATTTTTTGAATGCGGATTTAAAGCCCCATCCAAATTCGAACTGCAATTTTTAGGTGAAAATGGCTCAGAACTTGCAAAAAACGGCAAGTTAAAAGAGGGAGCCATTAAAGCCCTTTCTTTCATAAAAGACAATTTTAATTATTAAGGAGATACTTTCATGATCAGTGCAAACAATGTTACTTTGCGTATAGGTAAAAAAGCCTTATTTGAAGATGTTAACATCAAATTTGTTGAGGGCCAGTGCTATGGTCTTATCGGTGCGAACGGAGCTGGAAAATCTACTTTTCTTAAGATTTTAACCGGTCAGTTAGAGCCTTCCAAAGGTGATGTTACGATTACTCCTGGTCAACGTCTTTCTTTTTTGGAGCAGGACCACTTCAAATACGATGAACAGCCTGTTTTGGATACCGTTATCCAGGGAAATGCCCGTCTTTACGAAATCATGAAAGAAAAAGATGCTCTTTATGCAAAAGAAGATTTCACCGAAGAAGATGGTATTAAAGCCAGTGAGTTGGAAATCGAATTTGCAGATATGGATGGATGGGAAGCAGAAAGCGATGCTGCCACTCTTCTAAACGGCCTTGGTGTCGAAACAGAGCTTCATTATGAATTGATGAAAAATCTTCCTGGACCTTTAAAGGTAAAAGTTCTGTTAGCAAGAGCTCTGTTTGGTAATCCAGACATTCTTCTCCTTGACGAGCCTACTAACCATTTAGACTTAGATGCAATTGCATGGCTGGAAGAGTTCCTGATTAACTTTGAGAATACTGTTATTGTCGTATCCCACGATCGTTATTTCTTGAATAAAGTCTGCACGCAGATTGCCGATATAGACTATGCAAAGATCCAGCTCTATGCCGGCAACTATGACTTCTGGGTTGAGTCATCTGCTCTGATTATCAAACAGATGAAGGAAGCCAACAAGAAAAAAGAAGAAAAGATTAAAGAATTACAGGAATTCATTCAGAAGTTCTCAGCCAACGCTTCTAAAGCCAAGCAGGCTACCAGCCGTAAAAGAGCTCTGGAAAAAATCGAGTTGGATGAAATCCGTCCAAGCAGCCGTAAATATCCTTTTATCGACTTCCGTCCAAACCGTACTATCGGTAACGAAGTTCTTCAAGTTGAAAACTTATGCAAAACTATTGATGGAGTAAAAGTATTAGATAACGTTTCATTCACTTTAGGTCATGATGATAAAGTTGCTTTTGTAGGTTCTAATGAACTGGCAAAAGATACGCTCTTTAAAATTCTCATGGATGAAATGGCTCCGGATTCCGGTACATTCAAATGGGGCGTAACCACTACCCAGGCTTATTTCCCTCGGGACTATTCCAAGGAATTCGAATCGGACCTCACGATTGCTGATTGGCTTACCGGTTTTTCTGAGATTAAAGACGCCACTTATGTACGTGGTTTCTTAGGCCGTATGCTCTTCCAGGGTGAAGACGGAATCAAAGTTCTCCGCGTTCTTTCCGGTGGTGAAAAAGTACGTTGTATGTTATCCAAAATGATGATTTCCGGTTCTAACGTTCTGATTCTCAACGAGCCTACAGATCATCTGGATATGGAATCTATTACGGCTCTTAATAACGGTCTGATAAAATTCCCTGGTGTTATTCTCTTCTCCTGCAGAGATCACCAGTTTGTGCAGACTACTGCAAACCGTATTATGGAAATTGTTGACGGAAAACTTGTAGATAAGGTTACAACTTATGATGAATATCTTGCTGCAGATGTTACCGCCAGAAAACGTGCTGTATATGTTGCTCAGGCTGATGATGAACCTGAGTCAGAAGAAGAATGAAAAATATTATTGATTTACATGTTCATACGACGGCCTCGGGCGGGACTTGTTCCCCAATGGAGGTAGTTGACGAAGCAATGGCTTTAGGTTTAAGAGCCATTGCTATTACGGACCATGATTCCATTCATGGGCTGGAATCTGCTATGGAATATGCTGCCGATAAAGACATTCGTATTATTCCAGGTGTAGAGCTTACTACTATGTCAGACATTTATCATAGCGTATACGACAGATGGGAAACCTCTACTCTTTCTTCCATTGATCCAGACCAACGTTTTATGGTCTTAAAAAGGCCGGATTTAACTCAAGTTCACATTCTAGGTTACAACATGGATTATAAAGACCTGGAACTAATCCATATTTTGGATTATTTAAGCCTTCTCCGTAATGACCGAATCAGTCTAATGGCGGAGGCTTTAGCGAAAGATTTCCCTGAAGTTTCAATGAAGGAAATCCGTTCCATGTTCCCTGGTGCTACTCTGACCCGTTCTAATCTAGCCGTGTATTTGCAAAAGCTTAAGATTGTTGATAGCGTCAAAGAAGCTTTTGATAATTTAATTGGGGAAGATTGCATATATTATGTCCATAAGAAAAAAATGACGGACGAAGGCGCTATCGCTTTAATTAAATACTATGGTGGTATCCCAGTGCTAGCTCACCCTGTTCAGTATAAGACTCCAGAAGGTAAATCTTTATCTGAAACGGAATATAACCTGCTGTTTGATAATTTAACCGCCTTAGGTATTGAAGGTGTTGAAGCAATATACTCGGAAAACCTGGATGGTGACCAAGAACGATTCACTGCTATGGCGAAAGAGCGTGGACTTTTCATAACTGGCGGATCCGATTATCATGGCACTGCCAAACCTGATATCCACTTAGGAAGAGGAATCAACAACAATCTTTTTATACCAGAAACTGTATTAGATAATTTAATATAAACTGTTCGAAATATTAGGCTGAAACAGAGAAAATAGTTGAGTGTCAGGATTCTATTGGAAAGGTAAAGATTATGAGAAAATTACCAGAAAATGCAATAATTTATTTGCCACAAGAAGGAACAGATATTAAAGGATGTATTCAGATCATTCATGGAATGGCAGAACATCAGCTGCGCTATGCCCCTCTTGCTAAAATTTTAGCAAAAGATGGCTATGTTGTAGTAACCAGCGACTTACGAGGTCATGGAGAAAATGTGCCATCTCAGGAGAAGTTGGGATACTTTGGTGATAATGCGGTAACCGGTCTTTTATCTGATGTAGAAGCTATTTTCAGTTATTTAAAAGAAGAATATCCGGAAAAGAAACAAATTCTTTTAGGTCACAGTATGGGGACTTTGATTGCAACAACCTACTTCAAACTTCATGAAAAAGAACTGGATGGTCTGATTCTTTCCGGAATGCCTAGTAACAACAGTGCAAAAGGCATTGCAAAAATAATGATTAAAGCCATTGCAAAATTTAAAGGTTGGGAATATCGAAGTCCTTTTATTAACAATTTATGTAATGGACCTTTTTCCAAAGCCTTTGCATCCGAAGGATCTGAATTTGCATGGCTTTCCGTTAATAAAGACAATGTGAAGAAATATGAAGAAGATCCTCAATGCGGCTATGTTTTTACCTTAAATGGTTTTTACACTCTGATGGAATTGATGGGCAACGCATATGATGCCCCGTGGAAACTAGAAAATGCAGAAACTCCGATACGTTTGATTTCCGGCGGAGATGACCCTTGCAGAACCAATGACGAAATGTTTATGAAATCTGTAGAAATGTTTAAAAAAGCCGGATACAAAAATGTCTCTTGCAAATTATACAAGGGACAACGTCATGAGATTTTTAATGACACAGAACGTGAAACTGTATTCGCTGAACTTTTAGCTCACTTAAATTCGATTTAAGAAATGAATCAAAATAAAAAGTGCTGAATGTGACGAGAGGTAACATCATGGAAAAAATGGAATTCAGATACGCCGAAGAAAAGGATATTCCGCTGATTCTTCAATTTATCAAGGAATTAGCGGAATATGAAAAGATGTTGGATCAAGTTGTCGCAACAGAAGCACTTTTGAAGGAATGGATTTTTGATAAAAAGAAAGCAGAGGTTCTTTTTGTCATGGAAGACTACTGTGAAGTCGGTTTTGCTTTATTCTTTCATAATTTTTCAACATTTCTTGGCCGAGCAGGCATATATTTGGAAGATTTATATGTCAAACCAACCTATCGTGGAAAGGGTTACGGAAAAGGCATTCTGAAGAAATTGGCCCAGATTGCTGTCGAACGTGGATGCGGCAGACTCGAGTGGTGGTGTTTGGACTGGAACAAGCCAAGTATTGATTTCTATTTATCACTGGGTGCAGAGCCTATGAATGATTGGACGGTCTATCGAATTACCGGAGATACATTGCATAAACTTTCAGAATAACCAATCCGAATTAGCCAAGAGAAAAGAAACTATTTATTGAAAAAAAGCGCAAATGCTCCCATATGCGCCATTGGTATTTTACTGCACTTTTTATATCAAAAATTATATAAAATCAATGATTCTCGCCTGTGGATTCTTTTTATCTCGAAAAACATTCATTTCTGGATAGAACAAAATAGATATTCGGAAGTCATCGCCCGCTTCTTCCATGCCTTTAAATAAGCGCTCCGCTTCCTTTCTTATGTCGTTCTCATTGCCGAATTTAATCGCTTCTAGCACAGTTCCTTCTTCATCTTCTAAGGATGCTTTCAAAACATTGCTTCCTTTTCCTAAAACAGAAGCAAAACGGATTTTTACATTTTTCTGGGCAAATAACGGTCTTTCGTTCTTTAAGCCAAAAGGTTCTAATAAAGATAACTCATTGATAAAACTTTCCGTTACATATTTAAACGGCAACTGCATATCAATCCATACCTTTTCCGCAAGTTCTTCTTCGGAAAAGGTGCAATCCTCATTTAAAACTCTTTCCAAATCCTTTGGAGTAACCCCTTCATTTAGAGAAAAGCCTGCAGCTTTTTTATGGCCGCCAAATTTCAAGAAGAATTCTGGATGCTTACCAAGTTCTTCTATCATATCGTAAGCTTCTACGGATCTTCCGGATCCTTTGATGCCCTCTTCCGAATTCGTTAAAACTAACGCCGGTCTGGAATAGATATCTTTTAATCTTCCGGCAATAATACCGGCAATGCTTTCATGAGCTTCTGGTAAATAAATAACCAGAACCTTTGGTAACTCCAGATCTTTTTTTATATAAGTATCATTAATGATATCAATAGCATACTTCGCCTGACTGATTGTTAGAAGTTTTCTTTCATCGTTCAGTTTAGAAAGGAAATCTGCTCGTTCCTTTGCTTTTTCCGGGTCTTCCTCTTCCAGTAAATTATAAGCAATTTCCGCATTTCTTAATCTGCCGGCAGAATTGATACACGGTCCCAAAATAAAACCTACAGACCAAGGGCCCACATCTTTTGGCTTAAGACTTCTGGCGTCCATTAAAGCCATAAGACCAGTATTTTCTGTAACTTGTAATTTTTTGACACCTTCTCTGGCAATAATTCTATTTTCCCCGGTAAGTGGTACGATATCTGCAATCGTCGCCATTCCCGCAAACTGAATTAAATCAAACAGTACCTCACGATAACCCCTCTTTTTCGTCTTTTCCGCTAAAGCAGATACTAATTTATAAGCAACACCAGCACCGCAAAGGTCCTTATATGGATATTCACAGCCCTCTTGCTTTGGATCAATAACTACATCTGCGTTTACTAATGGAGAAGGTACTTCATGATGATCTGTGACAATAATATCAATGCCATATTCATTTGCTAAATTTACGGCATCATAAGAAGATACTCCATTGTCGCAAGTAATAATCAGACAGACATCATCATCTTTCGCTTCAACGATCATATTAGAATTAAGTCCATAACCTTCTAACATTCGGTTTGGAAGGCGAACGTCAACATCTCCCCCAAGGAAAGAAATAAAGGATTTTAAGATATAGCTAGAACATATTCCATCCACATCATAATCACCAATAATACGAATCTTTGTTTTTTCAGATATCGTTTTTAATATAATCGGTATAGCTTCTTCTACCCCTTTCATCAAAAACGGGTCATATAAATCATCCATACCGCCATTCAAAAACAAGTCAATTTCATCATCCGAAATAAGGTCACGATTCCTAAGAATTCGTGCCGTTATTGGAGATATATTGTATTTTTGAGCTATAGATAAAAAATCTGCCTTTTTACAATATAAGTAATACCTGCTCATGAATGTTCACCCAAAACTAATTAAAAACAAAACTGAAATACCATATAGGCAGCGTAAAGCGCAAGGAGAAGGATTCCCTGAACTCTGGATAATTTTCCGCGAATTAAAGCTGGAATAGTAACAATCGCCATTACCAAAAACATCAGCGGCAAATCAATAAGGAAGGAAGCATTTAATCCTGCAATAGTTTTAGCTGTCGGAACAGAAAAAGGATTGATTGTGATGGATACACCACCAACCAAAACTAAATTAAATAAATTTGCCCCAACAATATTACCAAGAGATAACGCTCCATGGCCTTTTATCAAAGAAGTAACTGCTGTAACAAGTTCTGGAAGAGATGTTCCCAATGCAACAAAAGTTAAAGCAATTACAGTCTGTGGGACACCTAATTTTTCTGCAATTAAGGTTCCGTTATCTACTAAGAGTCTCGCACCAACTGCGATTAAAGCAGCACCGAGAATCAGAAAAAGTACTTCTTTCCATAATGGCCAATCTTTTTTTTCTTCCTCTTCCTCTTTTACCGGATTTTTAAATCCCTGTCGTACGGTTACAATCATGTATACGATAAACATACAAAGAAGAATAATTCCTACCCAAAGGTCAAATTTTCCTGTTGTATAGGACACAACCATATAAAATATCGCTGCAACGAAGAAAAAGATGGTTGGTGTCAATAAAGACTTTTTATCCACCTTGGAAGGACGGATTGCAACCGTTAGTGCCAAAATTAAAGCAGTATTGCAGACAATAGAGCCTATAGCATTACCATATGCCATATCTCCAAACCCCTGAGCTGCACTAGTCGCAGAAACCATTACTTCCGGAAGAGTCGTTCCAATAGAAACCACTGTCGCTCCGACAATAATTTCCGGTATTTTAAAACGGTAAGCGAGACCGGTTGCCCCATCGACGAACCAGTCTCCACCAAATATCAGACATGCAAGTCCGACTATAAATAATACAATTGCTAAAAGCATTTTTTGTGCGCCTTATTATAAATGAGTTGTTTTACATCAGCGGTTTACTGTTTGCGTTTTTTATTTTTCTTTCTATTTGGATTGGCAGTGATTTTCTTAGGAAGTTCTTCCACTACTACTCCTGTTTCACCAGAAGCTTCCACTACTACTTCGCTACCATCCGCAACTGTCTGTGCAATAGCCTTTGCGTTTTTCGCAACTCTTGCTTCATCCAAACGTTCGTTCTTCTTTGTCATAACAAAGTACAGACATCCAGAAATGAAAATTGATGAGAAAGCACCAGCTACAATACCAGCAGCCAGAGGCATTGCGAACGCTCTCATGGATTCAACGCCTAAAATGTAAAGGAATAATACCATTACAAAGGTTGTTGCAGAAGTATAAATACTTCTAGTAAGAGTCTGCTGAATACTTGTATTAACAACATTCTTTAAATCAAAGTTGATGTCATTATTCTTCATGTTCTCACGGATTCTATCGAAAATAACGATGGTTGCGTTAATAGAGTAACCTACGATAGTAAGGATACAAGCGATGAAGGAGTTACCAACGGATAACCGAAAGATGGCAAAGAAGGTAACTACGATAAAAACATCGTGAATCAAAGCGATAACTGAGGAAATCGCAAATTTAAACTTACGGAATCGAATCCAAATGTAAAGAAGCATACATGCAGCTGCAATTGCCAGAGAAATAAAAGCATCTCTTTGGAGTTCGGAACTTACTGTAGAACTAATATAAGTCGTTTCAAAACTATCTTCCGCTGCACCAAATTTATTAACCAGCATATCCTGAAGATCTTGACGAACATCCGCCTCAATATCCGGAGTCTTTATTACGTACTGAGTGGTACCAGTAACCTTCTGTCCTTCAATATCATTGGAATCAATAATCTTAGCGATTTCGCCTTTAATTTCATTGTTAAATTCATCAATAGAATATTCTTTTTGGAAATCAACCTGTGTAGAAACACCACCAACGAATTCAATATTAAAATTCAAAGCCTTCTTTCCAGTTGCTCCGTTAACAACCATTGTAACAGCTCCAGCTACAATCAGAACTGCAGCAATAACGAACCAGATAACTTTCTTTCCAACATAATCGAATACTTTCTTTTTCTTACGACTTACATGAGCATAGAACTTAGAATTCTTCAGTCCCATTCCATATAAGCATTCCACAATAAGTCTGGAAACAAGGAGTGATGTAATAACACTGAGAACAATACCAATTGCCAGGGTCATACCAAATCCCTTAACAGAACCGGAACCGAAAACCAAAAGAACGATAGCAACAATAAGTGTCGTAATGTTACCATCCAGGATTGCAGAAGTAGAACGTTTGAAACCATACTTGATAGCTTCAGAAGCGCTTCTTCCAGCTTCCAGTTCTTCTTTAATTCTGGCATTAATAATAACGTTTCCGTCGACAGCCATACCAATAGACAGAATAATACCTGCGATACCAGAAATGGTTAAGGTAAGGTCGAATGCATTCAGTAAAAGCAAAGTAGCAGCTATATAGAAAATCAAAGAAATCGCAGCAGCAACACCAGGAACCCTGTAGAAGATAATCAAGAAAATCATGATTAACAAGATACCAATGGCACCAGCAATAAGAGATGTGGATACTGCATTATCTCCTAACTTTGCACTAACAACCTTAGAAGAAATTTCATCCAGACTTAGGTTCAGAGAACCGATACGAATAGTAGAAGCTAAACGATCTGCCGCTTCGAAAGTACCCATTCCTTCAATTACACAACTACCACCAGTGATTGCGGACTCAACTCTTGGATAACTTACGATTTCATTATCATATACAATATAGATTACATCGCCAATATGGGAAGCTGTAGCTTCTGCAAATTTCTCTGCTCCACTTTCTGCCAGAGTCAGTTTTACTACAAAATCGGAACTTCCAGTGGTCTGATTCTGCTGTGTACCAGCCTGTGCATCCGTTACATCTGCACCCGTTACCCATACCGTTGGCTGGGAATAATCAATATTTCCATCCGCATCCAAAGAATCAAAAGTGATGAACTGTAATGATCCAGGACGTCCTAATTCTTCAATAACTGTCTGTGTATCATAAACACCTGGAATTTCTACTGTAATACGGTCTGTGCCTTCCTGATATACCGTTGCGTCGGAACTGTATTCCTGAACTCTTAACTGTAATTTGTAGATAGTATCATCCATATCGGTCTGGGTGAATTCTTCATCCTGAACCTGATAGGTAATACTTACACCACCACGAAGATCCAAACCTAAGGTAATATTTTCTGCGGAGCCAACTTTACCTTTACCAAATCCGAAAATGGATGTGAAGCAACAAAGCAGAATCACCACAATTGAAATGATAAAAAATACAATGCTTTTTTTCTTACTCATCATAACCTCTTTCTGCGTAAAGCAGTTTATTAATTATCAGACGGAATAAACACAATACCTCATTTTTATGATCTGAGTTCAATTCCTTTTTCCTTTAATTTAGCAATAATCTTTTCGATGATTGGATTAACGTCTTTATCTTCCAAAGTACGGTCGTTTGCACGGAATGCTAAGCTATATGCCAAACTCTTCATGCCTTCTCCGATTCTTTCTCCTTCATAAATGTCGAAAAGTTCGAAGTTTTCAATCAGTTTTCCACCACACTTGGAAATAACAGATTCAACCTCTCCAGCAGGAATGGATTTTGACATAATCATGGATAAATCTCTGGTTACTGCCGGATACTTCGGAATACCTTTGTACTTCTTATCGAAGTTTGCATAGTCGTAAAGAGCCTGAACATCAACTTGAGCGATATAAGCCTTTCCACCGATTCCATAAGCTTTTGCAACCTGTGGATGAACTTCGCCTAAGTAAGCGATTTCTTCACGACCACCCTTAATCATAACTTTTGCCTGACGGCCCGGATGCAGGAAAGAAATCGACCCATCGCAAACATAATCTCTCGGCATCTTAATTCCAAGTTTGGCAAATACCTCTTCTAAAGTTCCCTTCAGATCAAAGAAATCACCTGTTCCGAAGAAGCCGAAACTTAAAGTCATTCTTTCGTCCGGAAGTTCAGTCAGCGGCATGGACATTGGAAGATAAATGTTGGCTAATTCAAATAAAGCAACATCTTTATTTCTACGGTTATAGTTTGTAGCTAAGCTGTTCAACATTCCGTTCATCAGGGAAGTTCTCATAATACTAAAGTCTTCGCCTAAAGGATTGGAAATAGTAACCGTCCTTCTGCGGTAATCATCCTCTGCGAGCAGAAGTTTGTCTAAAACCTTCGGGCTTTCAAAGGAATAAGTCATGGACTCAGAATAGCCATAAGCTAACATGGTTTCTCGTATTCTATTCTGTACTACAAAGTTATAGGACAATTTTCCATTAATACTCTCTGTATCTGGGAGAGAGGTTGGAATATTATCATAACCGTAGAATCTTGCAACTTCTTCCGCAATATCCGCACCTCTTAAAAGGTCCTGACGGAAGGTAGGAACGGTAAGCATTTCTGTAGCTTCGTCATATTCAATTTCAAGAACTGGGAAGTATGAAAGCATCGTTTCTTTACGAAGATCTGTTCCCAAATAAGCGTTTATTCTTTCTGGCTCAAATTTAATCTGTTTTGGAAGAACTTTTTCTGGATAGATATCAATCATTCCACCAACAACATCGCCGGCATCCAGTTCTTCAATCAACTGACAAGCACGGATTAAAGCTGCTTCTGCGTTATTTGGGTCAAGGCCTTTTTCATATTTTCCAGAAGCATCGGTACGCATACCTAATCTCTTAGCAGAAAGACGGTTATTCGTACCATCGAAGCAAGCGCTTTCAAATACTAATGTCTGAACATCGTCTGTAATCTTTGACTCTTCTCCACCCATAATACCTGCAATGGCAATCGGGCCTTCTGCATCATTAATCATCAGGATATCTTTATCCAGTTGTCTTTCCTGTCCATCTAACGTAACGAACTTATCGCCGTCATTAGCTCTCTTAACGATAATCTTCTGTCCACGAATTTTGTCATAGTCAAACGCATGCATCGGCTGACCAAACTCTTCCATAACGTAGTTTGTAATATCGACTACGTTATTAATTGGACGGATTCCATTACTGGAAAGTCTTCTCTGTAACCATTTTGGCGATGGAGCAAGACGAATATTCTTAACCATCATACAAGCATATCTCTTGCATAATTCATTATCCGCGATTTCAACAGATAAATAGTTGTTAATATCATCGACGGTCTTTTCAATCTTAGGTTCCACATTATGGAATGGAAGGCGGAAGGTAGCTGCAGCCTCTCTGGCAATACCTAAAACACTGTAGCAATCAACACGATTTGAAGTAATTTCAAACTCATAATTTGCATCATGAAGTCCTAAATATTCGATAACATCAGAGCCTACTTCTGCATCATCCGGAAGGATATAGATTCCGTTCTCTGCTGCGTCCGGGTACATCTCTCTGGTAGAGCCTAACTCTTCGATAGAGCACATCATGCCATAAGAATCTATGCCTCTTAATTTTCCTTCTTTTATCTTAATTCCACCTTCGGTCATCTTTCCATCATGACCGCCGGCAACTTTACCACCAACTTTTACAACTGGAATTTTTGCACCTTCAAAAACATTTGAAGCGCCAGTTACAATCTGAATCGTTTCATCGCCAACGTTTACCTGGCAAACAACTAATTTGTCAGCATCCGGATGCTGTTCGATTTTTAAAATCTGGCCAATAACTATATTTTCGAGGTCTTTATCAAATACGGTAAATCCTTCAACTTTCGTTCCGGAGAGAGTCATAGCATCGCGAAATGCCTGATAATCTACATCCAGATCTGGTACATATGCTTTAATCCATGATAATGATGCGTTCATTTTTTCTCTCCTTTCTTAAAACTGTTTCAGGAAACGGTAATCGTTTTCATATAATAATCTCATGTCATCAATTTCGCATTTCAGTAAGGTAAGACGTTCCAAACCCATACCAAAGGCAAATCCGGAATATTCATTCGGATCAATGCCGATCATCTCAAGTACGTGTGGATGAACCATGCCACAACCTAAGATTTCAATCCAGCCTTCTCCTTTACAGAATCTGCAGCCTTTACCGCCACATTTGAAGCAAGAAACATCTACTTCAGCACTTGGCTCAGTAAATGGGAAATGATGTGGACGGAATTTTGTCTTTGTATCCGGTCCAAAAAATCTCTTTGCAAATTCATCTAAAGTACCCTTAAGATCTGCAAAGGTGATTCCTTTATCTACAACAAGACCTTCAATCTGATGGAAGCATGGAGAATGTGTAGCATCTACTTCGTCTGCACGGAATACTCTTCCCGGAGCAATCATACGGATTGGAAGAATTCCTTTTTCCATTTCATGAATCTGAACAGAAGAAGTCTGAGTTCTTAATAAGATGTCACTATTGATATAGAATGTATCTTGCTCATCTTTTGCCGGATGATTTGCAGGAATATTTAATGCTTCAAAGTTATAGTGGTCATATTCTACTTCTGGACCAGATACAACTTCGTATCCCATACCAACAAAAATATCCTCTACTTCGCGAAGAATCAGGTTGTTTGGATGTTCATGTCCTAAATCCTTTTTCTTACCCGGAAGAGTAACATCAATAACTTCTGCTTTAAACTTCTTCTCAAGCAGTGCTGCTTCCAAGGAGGCACGCATTTCTTCAAAACAGTTTTCGATTTCATTTCTGGTATCGTTCACCATCTGACCAATCATCGGTCTGTCGGCAGCTTCTACGTCCTTCATTCCTTTCAAGACTTCTGTCATCTGGCCTTTTTTACCAAGATATGCAACCTTTAATTCATTCAGGTTTTCCATGGAAGTGGCATTCTTAATTCTGTCAATCGCTTCCTGTTTAATTTTTGCTAATTTTTCTTTCATTGTCTTGTTCCTTTTGCAAAATTATATACATAAATATACATAGTACTTTATACCACATTCGTATTGATTTTACTACGAAAATTTACTATAATTTCAGCCATGTTAACAAACATACGCTTATTAATAAAGAGTTTTATCCAAAAGATCGGCAGAGATAAAGTTTATAACTATTCCGCTTCCTCTGCTTTCTTTATTATACTCTCTATTTTTCCGTTTTTGATTTTGATGCTTTCTGTTGTAAAGTACACTCCACTGACGGAAGAATTCCTTCTGGAGCGGCTAGAGTTTCTTCTTCCTTCCGCTCTCTTTCCATTATTTGCACAGATAATAGAAGAAATTTATTCTAATACATGGGCTACTACCTTGATTCTTGTTTCTGCTGTAACTGTCCTTTGGTCATCCTCCAAAGGAGTTATGGCAATGGTTCGAGGAATCAATGTCTGCTTTAATATTCAGGACAAAAGGAACTGGCTTCGAGTAAGATTACTTTCCTGCCTATATACTTTTGTCTTTTTCATTTCAATCGTCCTTACTTTAATCCTTTTGGTATTCGGTAAAATGATTTATACCGCATTGATTGTCCAAAGCGGTCAATTAGAGAAAATATTCGGTGTAATCCTTTTCATTCTTCGAAAACGTGTCGTTATTTCCTTAGGCTTACTGACAATAATTTTTATGCTGATTTACACCTTCTTCCCTGCTAAAAATAATCATTTCCTAAAAATGTTCCCTGGAGCAGTTTTAGCTGCCGGGGGTTGGGTAGGTCTTTCCGAACTTTTATCTATATATGTAAAATTCTTCCCGAATTTTTCATATACCTATGGTTCTTTGACCACTTTCGTTTTGTGTTTTTCCTTGGGTTTGCCCT
>JAKSRL010000110.1 GCA_024403635.1 Lachnospiraceae bacterium
GTCCAGTCCTGCATGAACATATACTACATAAATATTATTTGTAGGTTCCGCAGTTACTGTTGTTCCATGGCAAAGAACTGCATAGTTTGTGCCTGCTACTACCTGACTTCCTAAAAATGCCATTGGCTGGTAATTTACGCCAACTAAGCCTTCCATTGCTTTATCAAAAGTTTCCTGTACGTCTGCTGGCATATTTGGAACGCCAAAAGTATCGGTTACATTCCATCCGCCTGCTAAACCAGCTTCTGTTTTGCTGGAATCCATTTCTGAAATTGCGCCTAAATCGAAATCAGATACTTTTGTAATTTCTGCATTACCTTCCAGATCCTGGTAGATGACAACAACTTTTAACTCTGAGATTGGTTCTGCAGTTACTGTAGTTCCTTTACATAAAACCATATGGTTTGTACCTGCTACTACCTGGCTTCCTAAATAAGCAACTGGTTCAAAGCCCATTCCGGCATAACCTTCTAACGCTTTATTAAAGACAGCTTCAAAACCTTCTGGTAAGAATGCTTTTGTTTCATCCATATTTATTTCCCATCCTGCAAGAACCGGGCCCGGTCCGAATTCGGTAGTATCAATGGATTCTGTTTCGTGTGAACTTCCCTGCTCTGGCTGTTCTGGCTTAGTTCCGCCACATGCAGCAAGACATCCAACAACCATTACTGCTGCTACTAAAAATAATGCTATTTTTTTCATATTAACCTCCACGGTATTCTTTTTTACGAACTAAATTTATAATGATTTTATGTATAATCTGTGTTTTTCATATTTTCTTTTTTTATAAATTAAGAGGACTGGAAGACCAGCCCTCTGCATAATTTCTTAAATCAAATTGCTTATACACGAACTCTGCTCTTTTTCCACTTTCCGGTAAGGATGAAAATCAAAGCTGCTAATCCGCTGGCTGCTGGTGCACAAACATATGCAATGGCGATTCCGTTGAAGCCCAGAGTTGTGAAAGCATCAAAGATTGCTACCAGAGAAATACGTACAATGATGGCGGAAAGAATCGCACAGAAGAACGTATATACCGTATGACCAGATCCCTGAATAACGCCGAACATACAGAACATCAAGCTTTCAAAGATTCCACTGGTCAACAGAATCTGGAAATATCTGGTGCCGATAGCAAGAACGTTTGCATCCGTTGTAAAAACAGAAAGCATAGCCTCTGGGAAGATCTGAGCGGCTGCCCAGAAAATACCAGACATACAGAACGCAATGACCATACCAATAATCAGACCTTTTTTGATTCTGTCGATGTTTCCACGAGGAAGGTTCTGTGCGGTTAGGGTCATGGTCGCCATCTGAATTGCCTGTGCCGGAAGGACTTCAAAACTCCAGATTTTGGAAGTTGCTCCGGAAGCAGCACTGGCAAATACGCCGTATTGATTTACGAATCCGCTGATGAATACGTAAGAAACAACCGTAAGTCCAAACTGAAGCGCCTGAGGGAAACCGATTTTTAATACAACCTTCATTAAGCTCCAGTCAATGCCAAAGGATTTAAATTTGAAATCAAATAAGCCTTCCTTCTTAACGAAGTAAACCATAATTAACATACTTCCACACTGGGAAATAATTGTTGCAAGAGCAGCACCGGCAACACCCATTTTGAAAGGACCTACGAATAAAAAGTCCAAAATTACATTTAAGATTGCAGTAACAAGAACAGCAATCATACTAGGTGTTGTCTTTCCGACGGACCGTAAAACGCCTGCCAAAACGTTATACATATATACAAAAATCGTTCCGGCTACGTAAATCAACAAATACGTAACCGCATCATCAAAGGATTCTGCCGGAGCTTTCATGGCGGTCAGAATCATTTTTCCAAAGCAAAGAATGATAATGGTAACAATAACGGCCAATGCTGCAAAACCAGTCAACATCGTTCCAGCTACCTCTTTAATTTTATCGGCTTTCTTGGCACCAAAAAGTTGTCCCATAAATACAGAACCACCATTGGACAGACCATTCGCAATAGCTAAAACTACGTTAATAATCAGGCCTCCCATGGTAACTGCCGACATACCTGCAGAGCCAATGAAATGCCCTACAATAGCCATATCAGCTAAGTTGTACAACGCCTGTATCAAACTGGCAACAGCTAAAGGAATTGCGAATAAAACTAGTTTCTTTCCCACGCTTCCCTGGGTTAAATCTCCCTTTGCAGCTTTGATCTGCTTTTTTTCTACAGCATCCATTGTCTTTTCCTTTTCAAATCCTTAAATAATATCTAAAGCTTGACTTAAATCTTCAATAATATCCTCTGCGCTTTCCAGACCTACGGAAAACCGGATCAAGTCTGAAGCTACACCAGCTTCTTTTAGCTGTTCTTCTGTCATTTGTCTGTGAGTATGGCTTGCTGGATGTAACAGACAGGTATGGGAATCTGCAACATGTGTTTCAATGGTTGTTAATTTCAAAGAATCCATAAATTTCTCGGCATCTTCCCGACTTCCCTTAACGCCGAAGCAAAGAACTCCGCAAGTTCCGTTTGGCATATATTTCTGAGCCATTGCATACTCTGCATCATCTTCCAGCCCTGGATATTTTACCCAAGCAATTTTTTCATGATTCTTTAAGTATTTTGCAACTTTATAAGCATTTTCACAATGCTGTTTCATTCTTACATATAAGGACTCCAAACCTAAATTCAGATAGAACGCATTCTGCGGAGACTGCACTGGTCCTAAATCTCTCATCAGCTGGCAAACTGCCTTCTGGATATACGCATCCTTTCCAAACTTCTCCGCATAAATGATTCCGTGATAAGACTCATCCGGAGTGGTTAAACCTGGAAATTTTTCAGCATGTGCTAACCAGTCAAAGTTTCCACTATCAACAACTACTCCACCGATAGATCCTGCATGTCCATCCATATATTTGGTTGTGGAATGAACCACAATATCTGCACCATATTCAAATGGTCTGCAGTTAATTGGCGTAGCAAAGGTATTATCTACAATGAAAGGTACTCCATGGTCATGAGCCAATTTTGCAAATTTCTCAAAATCCAGAACATTAACGGTTGGGTTTGTCAAAGTTTCACCGAAAAGGCATTTGGTATTTGGTTTAAAATATTTTGCCAGTTCTTCGTATGGAAGAGTCTGATCAACAAAAGTACACTCAATACCCATTTTCTTCATTGTAGTTCCAAACAAGTTGAAGGTTCCTCCATAAATACTGCTGCTGGCAATAAAATGATCTCCTGCCTCACAGATATTAAATACCGCAAAGAAGTTTGCAGCCTGTCCGCTGGCTGTCAGGATAGCGCCCGCTCCACCTTCCAGCTCACAGATTTTCTTAGCAACATTATCACAAGTTGGATTGGAAAGTCTGGAATAAAAATATCCATCGGCTTCCAAATCAAACAGTTTTCCCATATAGTCGCTATTGTCATATTTAAAAGTAGTACTCTGGACGATTGGCATCTGTCTAGGTTCGCCGTTTTTTGCAAAGTAACCAGACTGTACACAGGTTGTTTCAATTCTCTTACTCATTTCATTACCTCTCTATTCCTAGGCTTTATTGAAGTGATACAATAAATAAAGTATACACCCATTTGCACTTTCTTTTCCATAGGTTTTCTTTCGGGTGTTGACAAATCCTCAAAACGGTGTTAGTTTGATTTTATCGAAACGTTATGCTTCGTGTTTTGCAAATATGTCAAACCTTATACGGTGATAAAAAAGGAGAAACTATGGATACCGAGAAATACAAAATCCTGCTGAAAACCATTGAAACCGGAAGTTTAAGCGATGCTGCAGACGCTCTTGGATATACTCCATCTGGTGTCAGCCGTGCTATTTCTTCTTTGGAAGAAGAATCCGACATTATACTGTTAAACCGTACACATTCTGGTGTAACTCCTACAAAAGAATGTGAGGAACTCCTTCCTGCCATTATTAAAATCGTCCGTCAGGAAGAAGAATTCAACCAAATGGCTTCTCAGCTGAAAGGTCTGGAAAAAGGAGAAATCGTTATTGGTACTGCCTACAACAACTTCTATCCACAGCTGTCCAAACTCATTTTTGACTTCACAAGAAAATATCCGGATATAAACGTAAGTATTGTGGAAGGTACTTCCAGCCAATTAGTAAAAATGGTTGAAAACAATGCTGCAGATTTCTGTGTAGTCAGCAAGAGAAAAGGCCAGTATCATTGGGTTCATCTTTTAGAAGATGAACTGGTAGCATGGGTTTCCAAAAACTCTCCGCTGGCACAAAGGGAAGTATTCAACATCAAGGATTTTGAAAAAGAGCCTTTCATCGATGTATATACCGGTCAGGAAACAGATAACTCTATCTTCTTTGATGAGAAAAGAATTAAGCCAAATGTAAAATACAGAACTCATGACCCATATTCAGCATACTCAATGGTAGAAGCGGGCTTAGGCGTAACCTTGATGAATAAAATCTGGTCTCAGTCCGTTGGTACCAACGTAGTAATGCTGCCATTAAGCCAGCCTCAGATAATTAACATCGGCATCGCAATGCAGTCCGACGAAAATGCTTCTCCGGCAGCAAAGAGATTTATCCAGTTTACTTCGGAACATAAATTCTTAGCATAGATAAATGAATCAAGAGAAAAGCAGCTGCACAAAGACAGCTGCTTTTTTATTTTCATTTTTTATTTTTTCCAGAAGGTCAATGCTTGTTTTAATTAAGCATTCGCTTTCTTTCTCTGACGGAATCCGCCTGGGCAGGATTTCAAAAGAGCCTTTGTGATTGGAACGCATACGATTGTATAAACTACAGCAAGACCAACCCAAACAAGTAAACGTAATGGAATTAATCCGATTAAAACTTCCATAGTCCAATACTTGAAGAATACAACTCCATCGAAATAACTTGCGATCCAGTTAAAGATAACCAGTACAAAACCAGATGCGAAACAAGTAACACCAATTGGAACCAGTTTTGTTCTTCTCTTGAATGCCAAGAAAATTAAACCAGCGGTTAAGCCCTGAAGAGCTCCTGGAATAATCCAGAATGGTGTGGTAATGGTTACGCCATAAGTAATTAACTGGCTTAAGAAGGTTCCGAGAAGTCCTGTTACAAGACCTTCTACCGGTCCACACAGAAGAGCAACTATTACAAACGGTAAAGTTGCAAATGAAATTTTTAGATCGTTGCCAATTCGAATTGCGCAAAATACTTCCAAAATAATATGAAGTGCAATACACGCAGCACAAAGGCACAGACTAAGGACTGTCATTTTTTGCATAAAAAAACTCCTTGCTTTGCCCGCCGGCAATAAAAAGGAGTTAATTCCAATCTACGGCCAGCGGGATGCGATTAATGAGCCGCAAATGATGATACGTTTTGGTGATCCTCATATTCTTCGTCCACCGGACATCTCCCCGTTCCGGTCGGCACTTGACGCTCAATAACCTACTCTGTATTAAATACGCAACATACGATATCATATTGTTGAATAAATATCAATGTTATTTTTTTACTCTTTTTATAACAATTGTAGTGATAATTATAATGATTGCTATGGCAGCAATAATCACAATTAGTACAATTGGGGAACCATTCTTTTTTGGTTGTACTGGCTCTGGTGGCTCCGATACGGATTCTTCTGTCG
>JAKSRL010000111.1 GCA_024403635.1 Lachnospiraceae bacterium
GCAAGAAGTATATTTATCGTGTTGTTTAATAATTTCGGAGTAATCACGCCATCACAAAAAATGACTTGATATCCTGCATATTTTACGGACGCCATTGCCTTTGACGAATTTGGCTTAATCTTCTTAATTTGAAGAATCTTAAATCCATCTCCGGCCACCTTATTCATATTTTCAGCAATTACTGCTAAATCCTGACCATCTGCAATTTCACAATCTACATATTCACCGATACTGGTAATTCCTAAGCCTAAAGGCATGGCAAAGCTCATCTTCTGATGAGGATTGAAACCTTCCGAATAAGCCATTTTTACGCCGGCACGATTAAAACATCTCTGAAAAAAGCGCATGATATCCAAATGACCAATATATTTTACAGATTCTTCTTTTGTAAACTTAATTCTTATTTTCAAAGCAGATTCCTCCTTTGAAAATGCCGGCGCCACAACCGGCACATTTTTCTTTACAGTTCAGCGTTACTTCTGCATTAAGAGCTTTCTCGTACTCTCGCTTCATAAAGTCTTTGGTTGCACCGATATTTATGAAATCCCATGGAAGAATTTCATCCAGATTTCTTCTACGATATACAAAGAAATCCATACCATATTCCATGCCTTCTAATGCATCCATCCATTTCTCATATTCAAAGAAATCTGTCCAGGCATCAAATACAGCTCCGTTCCGATATGCTTTTTCAATCACTTCACCTACTCTACGGTCACCTCTTGCCAGTAAACCTTCAATGACAGAAGTTTTTGCATCGTGCCAATTATAACGAATGCTTTTTTTATTCAACTGACCCTTAATAGAATCATTCAAAGTGCAAGCTTTTTCCAAATAAACTTCTGGTTCGTACATCGGCTCCCACTGAAACGGTGTAAATGGTTTTGGAATAAAGAAGGATGTACTAACGGTAATCTGTACTTTACCAATACGTTCTTCTTTTGGAACTGTATCGTAATAGATTTCGGCAATTTGTTCTGCCAGATTCGAAATACCAAGAATATCTTCTTCCGTTTCTGTAGGAAGTCCTAACATAAAGTACAACTTTACTTTATTCCAGCCACCTTTAAACGCTAAAGTGGATCCAGAGACAATATCTTCCAGTGAAATACCTTTATTAATGACATCTCTCATTCTCTGAGTTCCTGCCTCGGGTGCAAAAGTCAAGGAGCTTTTTTTAATGTCCTGAACTTTGCTCATGACATCCAAAGAAAATTCATCAATCCGAAGAGATGGAAGAGAAATATTAACTTTCCGATCCCGGAATTCCTCGAAAAGAAATTCCATTAATTCCGCAAAGTATGGATAATCACTAGTACTTAAGGACGTAAGAGATAATTCTTCATATCCGGTATTTTCAATTAAGAATTTTGCATATTTCTTTAAAAAATCTAAAGAACGAATGCGAAACGGACGATAAATCATTCCCGCCTGGCAAAAACGACATCCACGGATGCAACCTCTTTGTACCTCTAATACAGCGCGGTCCTGAGTCGCCTGCACATATGGAATAACCGGTTTTTCCGGATAGAATGAATTACTTAAATACGATTCTACCTGTTTAAGCACAGTCTTTGGAGCAACACGAATACACCATGGTTTCGGACCAAACGATTGAATTGTGCCATCTTCCTTATAAGTCGCTTCGTAAAGACTTGGAACATAGATTCCTTCAATAGCAGCAGCTTTTAAGAGAAAGTCTTTTCGACTGCCACCCGCAGCTTTATTATCCTTATATACGTCCATCAACTGATAATACACAGTTTCTCCTTCTCCAATATAGAAAAGGTCGAAAAAGGCTGCTAAAGGCTCTGGATTTGCAACACAAGGACCTCCGCCAATGACAATCGGGTCGCTTTCTTTCCGGTCACAGGTATGGAACGGAATCTGAGATAACTCCAAAATCTGAAGCACATTGGTATAAGCCATTTCATACTGTAACGTAATACCAAGGAAATCAAAATTCTTTATCGGATCCTGACTCTCCAAGGCAAATAATGGAATCTTTTCCTCTAACATAATTTTTTGAAGATCCGGCCAAACAGAAAAAACACGTTCACACCAAATATCTTCCCGTTCATTCAGCATAGAGTAAATAATCTGCATGCCCAAATGGCTCATGCCAATTTCATATAAATCCGGAAAACACATAGCAAAACGAATATCGATATTATCCAGATTTTTCATACAGGAATTCACTTCTCCGCCAGTATATCTAGCTGGTTTTTCAACACTTAATAAAATACGCTCTGGAAGCGCCATTTTTCTTTCCATTAATCTCTCTCCTGCAGGTCCATATTAATGCCTTCCAGATAATGCAGAGGCACTCCAAGTTTTTCTGTAATGAAATAATTATTGTCTAACTCTTCAATATTTACACTCTTTTTTCCACCATTCTCTGCTTTCGCAAGGAGCTGTTTTAATTCAAAATACCGCATATAGTAATATTTGTCTGCACCAGTAAAATAAATAAGCAGAAATGAAATACCCCCCTGGGCTTCAAAATCTGTCATAAAAGCAAACTGATGCTCATGAACATTTGAAAGCTGAAACGTATTTTCTTTGCATTCCTTTGCATCAAAACAGATTGGAAAAGACTGAACAACGCCAATATAATCTACCGTACTTTTCTTTTCAAAATAAGCTAAGGTGATATGGCGGTTATCGTCTATTTCTACTGGTTTAATTGGGGTAGGAATTTTCTGAACTAAGCCTAGTCGTAATTCTCTGTATTTTTCGTTGGATTGGTTAATTATATTTTCAAATTGAGAACCTCTCAGTCCTCTGCTATCCCAGGTAGACATAGTTTTTCTCCTTTGAGTATTTTTATTAAATTTTCCGGAACTGGAGCAGTGATTGTTACTCCATTCAAGTATTCCAGAGTATTTGTTATATCTTGAAAATCTATTTTATATGCATGTAAGAATTGGGAATTTAAGCCATAATTCCTACGAAAATAAGCATTGGTTACTTTGTCGCCGTATTTACTGTCTCCCACCAGAGGGTGGCCCAAATATGCTAAATGGGCACGGATTTGATGACTTTTTCCCGTGATGAGATCAACTTCCAAAACAGTATAATCATCATTTGCTTTTAGCGGCTGAAATTGAGTAATAATTTTATGCGGATAAGCCTCCGATGGCTGCAAACTGATTTTTACTTGATTGTTGATTTCATTTTTTGAAAGGTAGGCAATAGCTCTCTGTTCATGTTCCACACGGCCTTTTACCAAACAGATATACTTTTTATTCAGCCATCGATTCTTAATAATTTCATTTAAATCTCTTGTTGAGGCGAGATTCTTTCCTGCAAGAACTAACCCACTGGTATTTCGGTCTAAGCGATTGGAAATCCCTGGTTTAAACAACTCATCGGCTTGATCGAAATAATCAATTAATAAGTCGTTTAAGGAAATATCCTTCCCGGAAGATTTTTGGGTAAGCATTCCAGACGGTTTATTTAAAGCAATTATGTTGTCATCTTCAAAAAAGATATAAGGAGATAAATCCCCTTGTTTTCCTTTTTCTATCGGAATGGATTTGAATTTTGCTAGGGTTTCATCCGCTAGATATATTTTAATCGAATCACCATCATTCAAAATTTCATTACCGGAAGCCTTTTTATCATTTAAAACAATATTTTTTTTGCGTAACATCTTATAGACAAAGCTTGAAGGAGCTTTATCCAGATATTTAAATATTATTTTATCCAGTCTGCCACCGGAATTTTTATTGCTGATTAATAATTCTATCAAGATGATCCTTTATCTGTTTCTGTGTCGCTTCTAATCCATAGGAATTATTGATAACAAAATCACTGTTGGCAGCAAATTCTTCGTTAGAAAGCTGATTATCAATAATACTGCGCGCTTTTTCTTCGGAATAGCCTCTGGTCTCTTTTAAACGTTGGATTCTTACGTCCGTATTCGTAATGACCGCCCATAATTCGTCTACAAACTCTTTATAACCTTCTTCAATTAACAGAGCTGCTTCCAGAACAACAATACGGTCTGGAATATAAGTACGATAAAAATCAAATTTTTCCAGAATATAATCCTTAACGAGCGGATGAATCAGATTGTTGAGTCTTTCCAGTTTTTCATCATTATTAAAAACAATGGAGGAAAGCTTCGGACGGTCAATCATTTTATCTGCGTCTAATATTTCCGATCCAAACTCAGAAACAACAGCATCATATCCTGTCTGGCCCAGATTCATTAAGTCTTTGGCCACATCGTCTGCCATAATGATATATGCATGATATTCTGATTTTAAATAATCTAAAATTGTCGATTTTCCGGCACCGACACCGCCTGTAACACCTATAATCATTTAATGTGCCTCAAACCAGTCTTTTCCTGTGTTTACTTCTACCTCTAAAGGAACTTTCAAAGAAACCGCCTGCTTCATTTCATTATACAAAAGTTCTTTTACAGATTCTGCCTCATCTATAGGAGCTTCAATCAGCAATTCATCATGAATCTGCAGAACAATTCTAGCCCGATAACCATTTTTACGAAGAGTCCTATCAACATTTACCATGGCAATTTTTATGATATCCGCAGCAGTTCCTTGAATTGGCGCATTCATTGCAGCTCTTTCCCCAAAAGCTCTTTGCATAAAGTTGCTGGAATTTAATTCCGGAATCGGACGGATTCGTCCAAACATCGTAGTTGTATATCCGTCAATTTTTGCTCTCTTTACCGTATTATCCAGGAATTCCTTTACCTGTGGATAGGTGGAAAAATATTGTTTGATATATTCGTTAGCTTCCTTTTTAGAAATACTTAATCCCTGGCTTAATCCAAAGGAACTGATTCCATAAACAATACCAAAGTTAACGGCTTTCGCATTGCTTCTTTGCTCTTTTGTTACTTCGTCCAAAGGAGTGTTAAATACCTTGGACGCGGTAACTTTATGAATATCAACATCCCGTTTATAACTTTCAATCAGATTTTCATCTGCAGATAAATGAGCCAAAAGTCGCAATTCAATTTGAGAATAGTCTGCATCCAGGAAAATACAGCCTTCTTTGGCTTCGAAAGATTTTCGGATTTCCTGACCCAACTCATTCCGGATTGGAATATTCTGAAGATTCGGCTCGGTGGAACTGATTCGTCCCGTAGAGGTAATAGTCTGGTTAAAGGTTCCATGAATCCGATTATCTTCTGATATATAATTAACCAAACCATCCGCATAAGTGGATTTCAACTTTGTTAACTGACGATATTTTAAAATCTTATTCACAATCGGGAATTCATCGGCTAGTTTCTCTAAAACATCTGCAGAGGTAGAATATCCCGTTTTTGTTTTCTTTCCAGCTGGTAATTTCAGCTTTTCAAATAAAATGACGCCTAACTGTTTCGGGGAATTAATATTAAATTCTTCCCCTGCTTCTTCATAGATTTCTTTTTCAAAATCAGAAATCATTTCAGATAATTGAACCGAAAACTGCTTTAAAGCCTCTTTATTTACCCGAATGCCCTCTTGTTCCATATAATACAGAGAATAAACCAAAGGCATTTCCATTTGGATAAATAATTC
>JAKSRL010000112.1 GCA_024403635.1 Lachnospiraceae bacterium
AAGTAAACGGTAGCCAGTACGAGGAACAGACCGCAGACGTAATCGAAGGCATACTGTTAAGAGTAAATCGGAGGGTAAATGACATCTTAAAGTCACTTCCAGCTGACTTCACAGAAACGGAAAGAAGACTCGGAGCAGCGGAAAGAGCCATAGTAGCAACAAGGCAAAACCTCCGAGAAACAACAGAGTCTATGGAAAAAGCAACAGAAGCAATAAGTGAGACACAGGAAGATTTGTTGGAGTTGGCGAATAATGCTCTTGTCAGAATAAATGGAGATAAGAAAAGCGGATACTACTTTAATACTCAGAGCAAAATTTTAAAAGGTTCTGGCACAGAAAGACTTCTTTGGATTCCGATTGAACCATATAGAAGTTATACAATTCATTTTGATGCAGAGTGCAATTTTAAACGAGTTGCATATGCAAAAAATGAATTTGCTGAAGGTGTTGCTCTTTATGAATTTAAATATTATGAAAACACTCAGGCAGGGGAGTATGACCTTACTCTTTTCCCAAATGTAGCGGATTACAAGTACTTAGCAGTGTATTATCTGGCTAACAAAACCGAACCAAGCAAAGATCTATGTGTTCCGTATGTAAAACAGATCACTTTTGCAGAGAACAACACAACAGCTCATTTCTCTAATATACCAAGTGTATTGAGTACTAAATACGGTAAGCTTCTTGCAAATGTTGAAGAATCAATTGTAATAAATGCTGATGCAAGTGCATGGACAGATACACCAACCGGAAATGGCGGTGCATTTATAAATCAGAGGTATTCTGATAACTACAATATTCAGAGATTCATAAATGTAGGGACAGGAAAATGCTTCGAACGAATCGTTCATGCTAAAAATCACACTGTTTACAGAAATTGGACAGAAACGGCATTATTAAATACAGTAAATGAGTTACTCGATAAAAAAGTTGGTTTTATCAGATTGTTATCAGCAGCTGATGACCTTAATAATATAACGACAAACGGTTTATATTATTTTTCTGACGCAAACAAACCTATTAATTCCCCGTTTGAATATGGTAATGTTATGTTCGTATTCGGGTCAAATGAAACATCTACACAGAAAGTACAGTTGTGTGTTGGGTATGGCTCTGACAAAAAGCAAAAAATGGCATATAGAACGCTTGCTAGCAACGTATGGCACAGGTGGGAATATGTCGTATCAGACAGCTCGCCTTATTATGGAAAGTATGTGTCGTTTTATGGTGATTCCATAAGTACATACATAGGCTATGTACCAACTGGTGATGGCTACGCAACTTACTATACCGGAACAAATTGCGGTGTATCTTCGGTTGATGAAACGTGGTGGATGAGACTCATAAATGAAACAGGCATGAAACTCTGCGCTAATGTATCTATTAGTGGGTCTTGCTGCTCAACGGGAGCAAGGCAGGACAGAGTGTCAGGGTGCAAGCAGGAAAGGATTGATAAGCTTGCGAAAAGTGATGGAACAAAGCCAGACGTTATTATCGTTTACCTTGGCACAAATGACTATCTGAGTGCTGTTGGCAAAGGCACATTTGACGGTTCTGGTTCTTTCCCAAGTGGAGATCCCGCAACATTCAGGGAAGCGTATTCCGTTATGATTTCGAGAATACAACAGACGTATCCAATGGCTGAAATTCACTGTTGTACTTTACAGCATACGGCTTCAAAATCAACAGATTTTAGACCAGTAGATTACAATGAAAATAACGAGATGAAAAAAGACTGGAACGAGGTTATTCGTGAGTTAGCAAACCTTTTCCATTGCCATATCATAGATTTCGAAAAATGTGGCATAAATGCATCAAACATTCCTTTCTATACTGGCGATGATGCGGTGGACGAGGATGGAGTTAGTGGGGAAGGTTCTACTGGAAGAGGTCTGCATCCAAACGCAGAGGGACATCGTTTGATGTTTATGGAAGCTTTAAAAAGCTTTAAATAAAGTTATTGACTTATATGCAAATACAGAATAACGCCAACAAAGGAGACTTTGGGTTAAATGTAAAAGGAGGGCAAAATGAAAAGATTTGTAGAGATCGCATGGACCGCGCCAATAGACAGAGGATTACTGGAGCACCTGAGAAACGATCTGAATTTTAAAGATGATCATCTGAAGGTCTTCGATTCGGTGACTCAGAAAACAGGAAATGCAGATTTTCACGCGGACAATACCGGATTAGATAAAAGAAAATTCGGTAGAGTATACGAGAAAGTGGCAGAAACAGTTCTGGGAGAGCTTATGAGACTTGCCTTGATAGGGTACAAACACGAGAAAACGCAGAAATCACCATAAAATCACAAAAAAATAAAGAAAAAACGCAAACCATTACTTGCTAAGATAAAACCATAAAGAGCCGGATCTTTAGAATAAAAAAAGAAAGCAGGTATCATTTATGGAACTGAATTACGCAAGTAAAGCGGTAGGAACCGCAGGACTTACAACCGGAATCATCGGAACCACTCTTGGAGCACTGAATGCACTTGGAGGAGCTGGAAACATGCTCGGAAACATGGCGGGATATGGAAGAGGTTTTGGCGGCTATGGCATGGGCGATTATGGCGCAGGCTACGCAGCAGCGAGAACAATGGACACCATGGCAGGAATGGCAGGCATGGCCGGTATGGCAGCAGGCGCAAACATGAACCGTTGCAGCGAAAACACACCAGCCACCCGTTACGATCTGGAGTATATCCAGAAACTCATGACGAAAGATCAGGAGATCGCAATCTTAAAATCTGAGCAGAACACAGAGATTAAGATTGCCGAAGTCTATGAAAGAGTCATGAAGAGAGTGAACGAGGACCGAGACCACCAGCAGGCATGGAATGCGCAGCAAATGGTGAATAACGCCAATATGTCTGGAGCAATCGCACGCAATGCGGAAAACATCAACGATCTGAAAGAATCTTGCAAAGCAATCACTCGCCTTGTAGTACCAAACAGCGCTATTTGTCCAGGCTGGGGACAGGTAACAGTTACACCACAGCCAACCGGTACAGTAGTAGGCTAAAGACAGGAGAGGGAATGTAAAAGCATTCCCTCTTTTAAAAGGAGGTACGACGATGTATAAAGGAGCAATCACAGCCAATATGGCAATGCAGCCAAATACAGATATTCCGTTTGTAACCTTTTTCAATGACGGAAAAGGAACAGACATAGAAGAACCCGGAAAGCCGGAGCTGATAACACCTGGCAAAATTTATAAGATTAGCGCCATGCTAAATCTTACAAATATTACGGCAGGAAACATCACTGCAAGAATGCTCGGAGATGATTTACCGCTGATCGAGGTTGCAGCATCTGCAACCAGCGGAGGAACAACAGAAAAGCACACATTAAACCTCGTAAACGCAGTAAAAGCGCTTCCGGCAGAGGATGGCCGCGCTACAATATCCATTCAGCTGGACGGTGCATGTACCGTTTCGAACGCTGTGTTTATCGTAGAGTAAGAAAGGGAAGCTATGGCAAATAAAGAACAGATCCAAAACGGAATTGCAGCATATCTCGACACAGAATTAATGCCACAGATCCATATAGAACCATGGAAACAGGCTCTTCTTGGAACTTTCGCATCTATAGCGATAAAAAGAACAGGCAGCGCAATAGATGCCTTAAAAGACAATACAGCGCTCAGCATGATTGGTGTGGTAGATAAAGACGGGAATATAGATATCGATATCTTATCCCAGGAATTCAAAGCCAAAATGCCACCAGAGGGCTTAAAAGTACCGGTTCCAATGCTGGGCGAAATTACCTTCCATCCTTCAGACGTAGACACGTTATACAGAAAAATAACAGGAGGAATATAAAGTGAAGTTAGAAGACATTCAGCAGAAATTATCAGCAGAACTCCCGGAAGAGATCCAAGGAGCGGCGGACTACCACGAAGCAGCTTTAGCAGCAAAAGAAGCCGGAGAAGAAATGCTGTATGCATATTTAACAGCTACCGCAAAGGACGAAATGCAGCATGCGAAATGGATTTACGAATATATGGAAGAAAACAGACTTCCAATACCAGAACCAACAAAAGAGAGATACAAGGAACTGGAACGAGCACATAAATTTTGATAAAAAGAAAAGGATTCCTATTTGGATACTGCAAATAATACCGTTGTTTTTATAGAGAGCTTGCAAAAGCTCTCTTTTTCGTGAAAAAAACGAAAGATGGAAAAATAAAAAAAGAAAGAGAGAAAAAAGTATGAAAGGTTTTGAAATGACATTACAGATTATCAGAAACATTTTCGGAGGGCATCTGATTATTAAGTTAATCTTAACGGCGATCATCATGGATAGCTTTTTTGGATGCGTCAGAGCATTTAAAACAAAGAAAACAAATAGTTCCATCGGTATCGATGGAGTCATAAGAAAAATCTGCGTGATCGCAGGATTGACGTTCATGGTATTAATTGATTATATGCTGAATCTGAATTTGACAGAATTCATATACAAGATCCTTCCGGAAAAGACATTTGAATATATCCCATTGAAACACATGGGATTGACTGAAACATTCGGATTACTTTTTTTAGCATATGAAAGCATGTCCGTATTGAAAAATATGTATATGTGCAATTTGCCAGTAAAAAAAATCTGGCTCTGGGCTGATAAATTCTTGCACAATTATACAGATGAGCTTCCGAGCACAGATTTGACCCAGGAAGAGACGATCAGACAGATTGCAACAAATATCACCGAGAGTTCAAAAAGCTTAAAAGAAAAACAGGAGGCGGAAGCATGAAAAAAGTATTTCTTGGTGTCGGACACGGAGGAGTAGATCCGGGAGCCGTAGGATATGTAAAAGAAGCAGATATCAATCTTGCAATGGCGCTTGCATGCGCCGAATACCTGAAAAAAGCAGGCGTAGATGTGAAACTTTCAAGGACACACGACGAAAATGATGACTTGAAAAAGGAAATCATGGAGTGTAACGCATATTCCCCAGATCTTGCGGTAGATGTGCACAATAACGCTGGGGGCGGCGAAGGATTCGAGGTGTTCCACACCGTAAAGGGTGGAAACGGAACGGAACTTGCAGCAAATATCGAAGCCGAAGGGCTCAAACTCGGTCAGAAGTCCAGAGGTTTAAAGACAAAGAAAAATGCTTCAGGATCTGATTACTTCGGATTCATCAGATCCACGATCTGCCCGGCGGTCATCGTCGAAGGGGCGTTCGTGGACAACAAAGAAGATGCCCAAAAAATCGATGAGAAGGAAGAGCAGGAAGCCTTCGGCATTGCATATGCGAAGGGAATTTTGAAAACTCTTGGAATAAAAGAACCAACAGCAACAACAACGGCAACAGCAACAACAACGGCAACAGCGGAAAAGACAAAAGAAAAGCTTTACCGCGTACAGGTCGCAGCATGCAAACAGGAAGAATCTGCAAAAGAAGTACAGAAAAGATTAAAAGCAGCAGGTTTCGACTCAATCATCAATTATTATTAAAGAAAAGCCCCTGCCATATGGCGGGGGCTTTTTATTGCATAGGCATTTAAAAACGTTTGTCTAAAGCTATTAGTAATT
>JAKSRL010000113.1 GCA_024403635.1 Lachnospiraceae bacterium
GCTACATGCTATATTAGTAAGGCTGATTATGGCAAAGAATACGTCCGAAGAGTTAAAAGTTTTTCGGATATTAGAGAAGAGGTAAAATTATGAAAGACGGAATCCATCCAAAATATTATGAAGCAACTGTAACCTGCAACTGCGGAAATACTTTCACAGTAGGTTCCACAAAATCAGAAATCCACGTTGAAGTATGCTCAAAATGTCATCCTTTCTATACAGGACAGCAGAAGGCTATCAAGGCTCGTGGACGTGTTGAAATGTTCAACAAGAAATATAATCTGACAAAGTAGCTTAATTAATTTAGGGTTGAGTAATTATCTTCGCTTTGCGGAGCTTAATAGCTCGCCCTATTTTTTTATCTATAATTTTTAGTGTAATGAAATAGGAGTTTTGCGAATGAAATCTTCCAACATTGGCGGACAGGCGGTAATCGAGGGCGTTATGATGCGTCACGACGAAGACATTGCTGTTGCTGTACGCAGACCGGATGGTCAGATTGAAGTTGGTAAAAGTAAATACGCGAACATCGCAAAGAAATATAAGGTGTTTGGAGTGCCGATTATCCGTGGAGTTGTTTCCTTTATCAGCTCTTTGGTTGTCGGTATTAAAACGCTTACATATTCTGCAAGCTTTTATGAGGACGATATTGAGAAGGAGCATGGCGTTACGGATAAGGCCATCGACTCTACCTTTAAATCAAAGGGAGAAAGCGCTGTTATGGTCTTTACGGTAGCCTTTGCTTTAGTGATTGCAATCGCCCTTTTCATTGTCCTTCCTTATATTATTTCCATGCTGATTTTGAAATTCACCAATATTACTTCCAGTACCTTACTGGCAGTGATTGAGGGCATTATTAAGCTGGCAATTTTTGTTGGCTATATTGCTTTGATTTCAAAAATGAAAGACATTAAGCGCACTTTTATGTACCATGGTGCAGAACATAAATGCATTAACTGTATTGAAAGCGGAAAGCCTCTGACCGTAGACAATGTTATGGCGTCTTCCAAGGAACACCGTCGTTGTGGAACCAGCTTTATCGTTTTGGTTTTGGTAATCAGTATTATTTTCTTTATCTTTATCCGCGTGGAGACTTTCTGGTTACGATTGGTGATCCGTTTACTGTTAGTTCCTGTAATTGCAGGAGTTTCTTATGAATTTATTAAATGGGCAGGAAATTCAGATAGTAAAGCGGCGAGCATTCTTTCTAAGCCAGGCATGTTAATGCAGGCTTTAACCACGAAAGAACCTACCAGAGATATGGTAGAAGTCGGAATCGCTTCTGTTGAGGCCGTATTTGATTGGAAAGCTTATCAGGAAGGAATCGATGATTTGTTTGAAACAGAAGAAATCGTGATCCATGAAAAGAAGAAATCGATAGAAGAAGTTATTTCAGATTCTTACGAACCGGAAAAAGAAGCTCCAAAAGCAAAAGAAAAAGCAGACGATGAAACCATTTCATGGCTGTAATGGCGGGAGATGTCAATGAATTTACGGGATGTTCTGAAGTATGGCGAAGACCAGCTGGCAGCAGCAGATATCGCTGATGCAAAAATCGATGCTTTTACCTTACTGGAACTGGCTTCTGGCGTGAACCGTACCACCTACCTTTTATATCAAGAGCGGGAAGTAAATGATGCTCAGTTTAACAAGTATAAAAAGCTGATCGAGCAAAGAGTGCAACATATTCCTTGCCAGTATATAACGGGTACCTGCGAGTTTATGGGGTATGAGCTGATGGTGAATCCTTCGGTGCTGATTCCCAGACAGGACACGGAAACATTGGTAGAAGAAGTTTTAAAAGTCCTTCCGGGAAATTCCAAGGTGCTGGATATGTGCACCGGAAGCGGAGCCATTGCCATTGCGCTTCAGCGATTTCGTCCGGACATTCATCCTACGGCAGTGGATATATCGGAAGATGCATTGGATGTTGCCAGGGCCAATGGGAAAGCCAGACATTGCTTGATTGATTTTGTGAAAAGCGATTTGTTCGAGGCTTTGAATCCGGCGGAGAAATTCGATCTGATTGTGTCGAATCCACCTTATGTCAGTGACAGCGAGTATGAGGAACTGATGCCGGAAGTAAAGGATTATGAACCAGCCTTAGCGTTAAAAGCCGGGGAAAAAGGCCTGGATATTTACGAGAGATTGATTGGACAAGCTCCGGAATATCTGAACGAAGGAGGCCTTATCGCGTTGGAAATCGGTTGCTCCCAGGCAGAAGATGTGTCAAAGTTGATGGAGCAGGCGGGCTTTACGGATATTAACGTAGTAAAAGATTTAGCCGGATTAGACCGAGTGGTTATGGGCTGGCTGAAATAGCATAGAAATTGATAGAAAAAATTGAGGAAAAGATATGTTTGACAGACTGGAATCAATTGAAAAAAGGTATGAAGAGGTTCTGGAAGAACTGGGACATCCAGAAGCTGCCAATGACCAGAACAAGTTCCGCAAACTGATGAAAGAGCAGAGTGACCTGGCTCCGATTGTAGAAGCTTACCGCAGATACCGGAAAGCAAAAGAAACCATCGAAGATAGCCTGGAAATTCTGGACATGGAAAGCGATGAGGAACTGAAAGAATTAGCTAAAGAAGAATTAAATGAGGCCAAAAAAGATGTAGAAACCATCGAAGAAGAACTGAAAATCCTTCTTCTGCCAAAAGATGAAAATGACGACAAGAATGTTGTTATGGAAATCCGTGCTGGCACCGGTGGTGATGAAGCAGCTTTATTTGCAGCAGAATTATATAGAATGTACAACCGTTTCGCAGAAAGAAATGGCTGGAAGACCGAGCTGGTTTCTGTGAATGAAATGGGACTCGGCGGCATGAAGGAAGTAGTTTTCATGATAAATGGTCAGGGAGCGTATTCTAAGCTGAAATACGAAAGCGGTGGCCATCGTGTACAGAGAGTACCTGTTACTGAAAGTGGTGGTAGAATCCATACTTCTGCAGCTACGGTAGCAGTTATGCCGGAAGCAGAAGATGTAGATATTGAAATCGATATGAACGACTGTAAGTTCGATGTTTTCCGTGCATCTGGTAATGGCGGACAGTGCGTAAATACGACCGACTCCGCTGTTCGTCTGACGCATATTCCAACCGGTATCGTTATTTCCTGTCAGGATGAAAAGAGCCAGTTAAAGAATAAAGACAAGGCGCTGAAAGTTTTAAAGGCTCGTTTATATGACCTGGAACTTCAGAAAAAACAGCAGGCAGAAGCAGCAGAACGTAGAAGTCAGATTGGTTCCGGTGATCGTTCTGAGAAAATTAGAACGTACAACTTCCCACAGGGACGTTGTACGGACCATAGAATCGGTTTTACTTCTTATCGTTTGGACAATATTATGGATGGCGATATTTATGAGATTATTGACAACTGTATCGCAGCGGACCAGGCAGCAAAACTTTCTGCACAGGCGTAATTTTAAATAGTGAATAATAAAAAAGGACTATGAATAATATATTCGTGGTCCTTTCTTTTTATGAAAAAAAAGAAAAAAACTATTGAAAAAGTAAGTGACTAGTGTTATATTACGAATAGAACAAATATGACAAACGACCGTGGCAAAAAAGCCCGGATATAGTATAGGGGTGATTATATGAACATTCAAAAATTCACAAAAAAATCGTTAGAAGCTATTGATGCTACCCAAAAGGTAGCCATTGACTACGGAAATCAGCTGGTGGACTGTGAACATCTGTTATATTGTTTGCTGACTCAGGAAGACAGCTTGATTGCAAAACTGATAGAAAAGATGGGAATTGATTCAAACCAGTTTACGAATGCTGTCCTAGATGAAATTAAAATGAATGTAAAAGTACAGGGTGGACAGATGCAGATTAGTCCTTCCTTAAACGATGTTCTCTTAAGCGGAGAAGATGAAGCCAAGGCTATGGGTGATGATTATGTTTCCGTGGAACATTTATTCTTGTCTATCATCCGAAAGGGTAATAAGAAAATAAAAGAACTGTTCCGCACGTATAATATAGATCGGGATACATTCCTTCGTGCCTTATCATCGGTTCGTGGTAACCAGAAGATTACCAGCGATAATCCGGAAGCTACTTATGAAGCATTGGAAAAATATGGTGTAGATTTAGTAGAAAAGGCGAAAAGCCAGAAGATGGATCCAGTGATTGGACGAGATGCGGAAATCCGTAATGTGGTTCGTATTCTTTCCAGAAAGACAAAGAATAATCCGGTTCTTATCGGCGAGCCTGGTGTAGGTAAAACTGCTGTAGTAGAAGGCTTGGCCCAGCGAATTGTAAAAGGCGATGTGCCAGAAGGCTTAAAAGATAAAACCATTTTCTCTTTGGATATGGGCTCCTTAGTAGCTGGTGCAAAATACCGGGGCGAATTTGAAGAAAGACTGAAAGCTGTCCTACAGGAAGTAAAAGAAAGCGATGGAAGAATCCTTCTTTTCATCGATGAGCTTCATACTATCGTAGGTGCCGGTAAAACAGAAGGCTCCATGGACGCCGGAAATATGCTGAAACCAATGCTAGCCAGAGGCGAACTGCATTGTATCGGTGCTACAACTTTGGATGAATATCGGAAGTACATTGAAAAAGATGCCGCTTTAGAAAGACGTTTTCAGCCGGTATTGGTAGAAGAACCGACGGTAGAAGATACCATATCCATCCTTCGAGGAATTAAGGAAAGATATGAAGTTTTCCATGGCGTAAAGATTACGGACTCTGCCTTAGTAAGTGCGGCGGTGCTTTCGGACCGTTATATTACGGACCGATTCCTTCCGGATAAGGCAATCGACTTGGTTGATGAAGCTTGCGCTCTGATCAAGACCGAGCTGAATTCCATGCCGACCGAGTTGGACGAACTCAGAAGAAAAGTAATGCAGCTGGAAATTGAAGAAACTGCTTTGAAAAAAGAAACGGATAATCTGAGCAAGGAAAGACTGGAAGAACTGCAGAAAGAGCTGGCAAACTATAAAGAAGAATATACGAACAGAACGGCTCAGTGGGAAAATGAGAAAGCATCTGTAGATAAACTCTCTACTCTTCGTGAAAGAATCGAAGACTTGAATAACCAGATACAGATAGCAGAAAGAGATTATAATCTGGAGAAAATTTCCGAGATCAAATACGGAGAATTGCCAAAGGCCCAGAAAGAACTGGAAGAGGAAGAGGCTAAACTGAAAGATAAGGATCTGTCTCTGGTTCGCCAAAATGTTACGGAAGAGGAAATTGCCAGAATCATTTCCCGTTGGACAGGTATTCCGGTAGCAAAATTAAATGAAACAGAAAGAGCAAAGATTCTGTCCTTAAGTGATCTGCTTCATAAAAGGGTAGTGGGACAGAACGAGGCAGTCGAAAAGATAGTTGAGGCTATCTGGCGTTCAAAAGCCGGAATAAAAGAGCCGGGAAGACCGATAGGTTCTTTCTTATTCCTGGGACCTACAGGTGTAGGTAAGACCGAGCTGGCGAAGGCTCTGGCAGCAGCCTTGTTTGATGATGAAGGCAATATGGTCCGTATCGATATGA
>JAKSRL010000114.1 GCA_024403635.1 Lachnospiraceae bacterium
AATCGCAGTGGACGGTTAGCTAAGGCGGACGGCAGACGGAAACCGTAGTCTACCAGCGTTTGCTTTCTGGAACGGTCGCCGTTATACATGGCACCAATCTGAGGCACCGTCATATGGGACTCGTCTACAATAATCAAAAAATCATTCTTATAAAAATCGATCAAGCAGGCAGGCGCCACTCCCGGCGCCAGCCCGGTTAAATGTCTAGAATAGTTTTCAATGCCAGAGCACACACCCGTCTCCCGCATCATTTCCATATCGAAATTGGTCCGCTCCCAGATTCGTTGGGCCTCTAATAGCTTATCTTCGCTGTGGAAATAAGCCACTCTCTCATCCAACTCTTTGGAAATATTGACCAGCGCCCGCTCCATCTGTTCCTGAGGAACAACATAGTAACTGGCTGGTAAGATGGCCACATGTTCCATACGGGCCTTAATCTCTCCTGTCAAAGTATCAATCTGGGTAATCCGGTCGATTTCATCACCGAAGAATTCTACACGAATGGCATTTTTCTCCGTCATAGCTGGCAGAATTTCTATAACATCGCCTCTTACCCGGAAGGTTCCACGCTGAAAGTCCATATCATTCCGATCATACTGAATATTAATCAGTTCCCGGATGACTTCGTCCCGGTCTTTTTGCATGCCCGGCCGTAAAGAAACGCTCATGCGGGCGTACTCCTCCGGGTCACCAATGCCATAAATACAAGAAACGGAAGCGATAATGATAACGTCCTTCCGCTCAACCAAAGAGGTAGTTGCGGAATGGCGCAACCGGTCGATTTCGTCATTAATTGAAGAATCTTTTTCAATATAGGTATCTGTCGAAGGCACATAGGCTTCCGGCTGATAATAATCGTAGTAGGAGATAAAATATTCCACAGCGTTTTCCGGGAAGAACTCCTTAAATTCGCTGTACAGCTGCGCCGCCAGAGTTTTGTTATGGGCAATAACTAACGTCGGTTTATTCAGTGCCTGGATAATATTGGCCATAGTAAACGTTTTACCGGATCCCGTTACACCCAGCAACGTCTCAAACTGGTTGCCTTCCTTAAAGCCATCAACAAGTTCCTTGATGGCCCGGGGCTGATCACCAGTCGGTTGATATTCTGATACTAATTTAAATTCACTCATCGGCTCCAAATATTTCGCCTTCCACAGAAAGCATATCTATTTCTTCCAAAGACAGGTCTTCTAACCAAGGCACCCGTTCCGGATCGCCTACATCCCGTCGTCTTTCTACTTCGGATAATACCTCATCCATTCTGCCTAATGCAGCAAAAGGTGCAAACTGCTCTGCCCGTTCTCCCACATCCATCTTTGACCGGATATTTTCCGGTCTCTTGTCTCTGATTTTGCTCATGGTCACATCCAGCCAGAAAATGGAAGGACGCTTTCCGTTTTTCAGTCGTTGGAAGCGGGTCGGATCATGCCTTCCCGTCATCCTTTATGCCCTCCAATCTGGCCATTTCTTTCAATCGTCGTAGCGCTTTCCTCCAGGTTCATGCCCTTCAGAATCGCATTCTTGCCATAGCGGCTTTTAATATCCAAGGCCGCCTGTTGCAGCTTTCGATCCTTTACCATAGTTTCTGGATTGGTAAACAGATCAAACTGTTCGAAAGCTTCATCCTGCAGATGATTGAAAAAGATGTAGACTCTGCGGTAGTAAATGTTTGGGTCCGCAATCCGGTCATATAAACGGATTACCGCTTCTCCCAGTACCCGGTTGGAGCTGGTCGTTACGGTCAGCTTTTCGCTGGCGCTGATTGGCTTGCGCTCCACACCAAAGGAAAATCCTAACGTCAGCCCGATATTGCCCGTAACTTTGTGTTTCTTTACAAGGTCCAGACACAAAAGGTCGCACATTTCTTTTACGATTAATCTGCATTCTTTATAATTATAATCCCTCGTAAGAACCTGTCCACTTGAAATTGAGGTGGTCTTTGTTTTGTAATTTTTTATATCGGCGATGGTAGTTGGCTCCAGCCCCCAGGCATGGTCCATAATCAGTTCTGCATTGACGCCGAAGAGGCGGAACAGGAGAGATTCGTCCGCCATGGCGATGTCCCGCATAGTGAAAATGCCCACCTTTGCCAGACGGTTCACCGTACCTCTTCCAATCATCCAAAAGTCCGTCAGCGGCAGATGGTCCCACAGATTCGCCTTAAAACTTTCTTCATCCAGCTCGCCGATAAAATCTGCCGCATGCTTGGCCGTAATATCCAAAGCAATCTTCGCCAGATACAAATTGGTACCAATACCACAAGTAGCCGTTAATCCATAGGTGTCTTTTATGTCTTTCAGGACCGTAATCGCCAATTCCTTCGTGTTTTTCTTATAAAGAGACAAGTAATGGGTCACATCCATAAAAGCCTCATCTACGGAATATACATGGATATCCTCCGGAGCGAAATACTTCAGATAAATGCCGTAAACCTTCGCGCTGTAATCTAAATACAGCTGCATTCTTGGCGGTGCCATAATATATTTGATATTTTTTGGAATCTGAAAGACTCGGCAACGGTTGGGAACACCGAGCTTTTTTATGGCAGGAGAAGCTGCCAGACAGATGGTCTTGTCCGTTCTGGTTGGGTCTGCCACGATTAAGTTGGTCGTAAAAGGATCCAATCCTCTTTCCACACATTCTACCGAAGCATAAAAAGATTTCAGATCGATACAGATGTATTGTCGCTTCTCTTCCATAGTCCTTAAAATGATTGAGTGCAAAAGGGAATCGAGTAGGGGGAGTAAATCCCCCTACTCGATATTGCGAACGTATGTTTGTATTTATAATATCATGTATGTCTACAAATTACAAGTCTGCAAATTTGATTCTTCCTTTTCCTTTCAGCCATCGAAGAAGAACCCCTATAATCACTGCAAAAATTACGAGGCAGAGAATCAGATAAACCGAGCTGCTGATGAATTTATAAAGCAGGAAGAACAAAGCTCCTAACGTTGCTGACAGAAGCATTCCAGCAAATATATCAATCAGAACGGATACGCTCTGCTTAATCGGCTGCACCTCCGTAACCCAATCCAGCATCGGCCGTTTCAAATCTAAAAACACCTGGAAGGTTGCGGTCATAATGATGTAAAGGTCTACGCATAAAATCGATAAAATAAAGTTCAGTACGTCTGCCCGGATAGCAATACATAAAACGATGGTACAAAACGTTGCCGGTGGCAGTGTTAAAATACAATGATTATAAATTTTCGCCTTTAAAATCTCCCATGGATCAACCGGCATCGATTGCAGGATCCAGACATTCGGACCTTCCAAAGAAATCGAAGGGCCAGCAATATCTACAAAAGCAGACAGCAGGCAAACGGCAAATACTGCTAATACCGGAACCATATTGGCAAGTTCCGGAACTGTCTCCATTAATGCAGCCATAATCGTCCGGGCGTCCTCCATCTTCACAATGACTAGAACCGCTGCAATCAGGAAGAACAGCAAGCCGAGTCCACAGTTCAGCATGTAGGTCGGGCTGGAGGTAAATCTCTTCATTTCTTTTTTTCTTAAGGCAGCACTTTGCTTTGCCGTCTTAATCAGAGAATCTTTATATTTTTTATTAGAGCCTGCATCATTCGTAACAGCAAGCTTCAGGAAACTCTTGGTCATAAAGTAATAAACCAATCCAAAAATTACGGCGGTCATCGCTGTGAATGCCAAGAAGCCGATAGCGTCTCCGCACATTCCCTTACCCAGGCAATAAATCGGATAGCCCCAGCCTTTCATGGATTCGCCGATACTCAGGGCATTTTCTGCCAGACTTTGAATCAGCGCATTCATCCGGAATCTCAGATACATGAATGCAGCAATAAATACAACGGAAACTATAACCGTAATAAAATTTTTATTTTTCAGTTTGGACATAATCAAGGCAATGACCCAGCCAATGAGACAGGAAATGGCCAACACCAGGAATCCTAAAATAAAAATACCCAAAACGCTAAAAATGATAGACAGTACGCTCGGTTTATTGAAAAGCCAATAATACAGAATCGCCGGAAGAATTACCATCAGTTCATAAATTAAGCCAATAATATAAACGCTGATCATACGAGCCAGCAGAATTTTTGACGGAGGAATCGGCATAGATAACAAAAACTCATTATCTTTCGCCCGAAACAAAACCGCCGTGGTACTCATGACGCAACCAATCAAGCCCATGCAAAAAGCCATAATGGTCATAATCATAAAATAAATCCAGTCGTTCTCTCCATCCAGCACCATAAGTCCAAATAAAGAACTTAAGGCAAAGAAGGAGCCCATTAAAAGCAGATATAAAAAGGCAAACAGGATAATCATACCGGTGGCTTTTTTTCCGGTAGCCTGAGTTCCTTTTCTTCTATTGGTGAAGTACATTTTCCGTACTTCATATAATTCTTTTTTAACTAAAGCTTTAAACATTTTATTTCACCATTCACTAACAACTAGCGTTTCCAGAATCCTCTTTTATTCTCTTCAAATTTTGGAATTTCAATATTCAGGCTGCTGTCCTTTTCTATCTGAGCAGAATTCTGCATATCCAGGAATACTTCCTCTAAGGACTCATCGCCCTTAACTTCTTCCATAGTTCCAGACTTCACTAATGTTCCGTTTTTGATAATGGCAACTTTGTCACATAATTTTTCTGCAACTTCCAGAACATGGGTGGAGAAGAAAATTGCTCCGCCGTTATCGCAGATTTCGCGCATGGTCTGTTTTACCAGAAAGGCTGCGGAAGGGTCTAAGCCTACGAAAGGTTCATCCATCAGAATCAGCTTTGGATCATGAACTAACGCGCCCATGATGGCCAATTTTTGCTTCATACCATGAGAATAAGAATTGGTCGGATTTGCCAGTTTATTTGTCAGATCGAACATATCACCATATTTTTTAATTCGTGCTTCACGGTCTGCCTGGCTGACTTCATAAATATCCGCAACAAAATTCAAATACTGAATCGCTGTCATATAGTCATAGATATCCGGGTTGTCCGGAATATAAGCCATGATTTTCTTTGCTTCTATCGGATTCTTTTTAATGTCAAATCCATCAATGGTAATTACTCCATCATCAAAATTTAATATTCCGGCAACACTTTTCAGAGTTGTGGTTTTTCCAGCTCCGTTGTGTCCGATGAATCCGTAGATTTCTCCCGGCTCAATATTTAAGGACAAATCATTCACAGCTGCTGTGTTTCCGTACATTTTTGTGAGGTGTTCAATTTTCAGCATTTTCATTTCCTCTCTTATATGAAAAATTTATATATTTTATTATTTCAAACATGAACCAATCAAGAATAGACACATTATAACATAGTTATTTCCAATCTGTATCAACTTTCTCCCTATACGCTAAAAGAGCCAGCTTCCTGCTGACTCTTTTAAGGAGAAGGTATTTCATTTTT
>JAKSRL010000115.1 GCA_024403635.1 Lachnospiraceae bacterium
ATCATTTGCTTTGCCATTACAAAATGTTGCTACAGCAGAGTTATAATTTGGCCTGCACCATTTTCCAAAAATATTCGGAAAACGGAAAACATATACTTTATTCCCCGACTCCTTTTCGTAATTGAAAAGTGCCTGCTCTCCGCCAGTCTTACTGTTGCCATAGGCATTTCCAAAAACCGCCTGAATGGAAGATGAAAAAGCAATCTTCGCCTTACTCTTCTGCTGCTTTAAGACCTCACAAAGATGAGCCGTAAAGTCGGTATTTCCTTTCACAAATTCCTCTTCCGCTTTTGGACGGTTAATGCCTGCTAAATGAAAGACAAAGTCCGCCTGAGAGCAGAACTGGACCAGTTCTGCCTCTGTATTGGAAACATCGATTTCCATTACTTCCTGGTTTTGGTTTTTCAGTTCCTGACAAAGGTTTTTCCCAACAAACCCCTTCGCTCCCGTAACTAAAATTTTCATAGTTTTCCCCTCTATTTTTACAGTTTAATTACTGTTCGGTTCTTTCTTCTTACCAAAGGTTCATAGAGAAACTGGCGGAAGCAATAAACCAGCTTTCTAGGAGCCTTCTCAATTAAAGCATCTCTTTTTGCGGTATTGGTAACGCTCTTGCCTTCTTCATACCATCCGTTTTCATAATCGGTCTGCTGAGCGGTTATATGTTCCGGCGTCGATCCGATTTTTTTCGCAATCACGTATATTTCGGTCTGGGTATTTACGTCAAACTGTACTCTTCCCGAAAATTCGGCCGGAGAGTTTTTAATTTTCCATACTTTATTTTTCGCAGAAAACTTCACGATGAAAACATCTTTAATTTCCATGCCATTGCTCTCAGAAAACGTACTGTAGAAAAAGTCCGGTGAAAACTGATACAAGCCATGGCCGTTAAAGTTATTGGTCGGAACCATAGAAATATAATATCCACCTACCTTCAGCATATCAAAGCAGTTTTTCAACAGCTGTGGAACATTAAAGACATGCTCCATGGTGCCGCCATCGATAATGCAGGAAAAGGCTTCTTTATACTTCTCCGGAATTGGAAGGTTCAAGTCATGAACGATATCCGGGTCTTCATGAGCAAAGCCGTCCAGACTCTTGATTTTTGTGCCATACAGGTCCTCAAAAACTTTCTCCGCATAAGGCGTTTCAAAGGCTTCTTTCAACTTATCTTCCGGAATTTTTCCGCCGGCCTCCGGCATATATTTCCGAAATTCTGCAAGAGAAAACGCCCGGAACTGTCTTCCTAAAGACAGGCATTCCGTCATATCCACTCCGTAATTTTTTCTGGCATATTCCAATGTCAGCATGGATGTAATTCTAAATCCCATAAATTCACCTGTTTATTCCATCTAAGGTTTTTCTGAGCTTTTTAATATTTTTTAAATAATCCATGGTCTGGGCTATTACATTTACATGTCCGCCCTCTTCTTCCGTATATCGTACCGGAAGTTCCATCACTACTTTTCCGCTGCGTTCTGCACGGATCAGTAATTCTATGATAAAGAACCAACCATTTTCTGTTCGATCCGCTTGTTCAATCAATTCTTCTACAAATTCCTTCCGGAAGAACTTAAAGCCACAGATGGCATCCGCCTGCTTCATGCCCAGTCGTGCTTTCATCACCATAGTCAGGCCCTTGGAGGTAAGGTTGCGGTACCATTTTCTTCCAATCGTTTTAGCGCCTTTTGCCTGCTTAGAACCATTCACCACCATGATATCCGGATTTTCCTCAAAAATACCGATGACCGACATTAAATGTCTTAGATCCGTAGAAAGATCTACGTCCATGTATCCGACGATATCTCTTTTATTATCGGCTACACCGGCGCGGAAAGCTGCTCCAACGCCCTTTTCCGTGATTCGTATATATTTTACCTGTTCGATTTCTGCTTCCAGTTGTTTTGCGATTTCTTCCGTTTTATCCACGGAGGCGTTATCCACGATGGTTAGCTGATACTCTAAGGTTTTTCCACTGTTTTCATTTGGAATCAGGTATTTGTTAATAAATTCATAGGTTCTCCGAATACCTCGTTCCAACCTTTTTTCTTCGTTATAGACTGGAAATAAAATATTAATGTTCATAGGTTGCCTTCTTATAAGCTTCTTAAATACTCGATGACGGTTAATACGTCTTTGCTTCGCTCTGGCATACGCATTTCTATGGAAATGTAATTCTCATAGCCGCCTTCTTCCAGGAGACGAATTATTTCTTTATGTTCTTCTCTTCTTCTCAGCATTTTTAAATCGGTCTCGCTGTAATGAACGTGGTTAATTAAAGCGATATTTTTTTCCGTCAGCAGTTCATAAATGCTTTCTCCGTTGGTAAGCACAGTTCCCAAATCGAAGTTTACTTTAATTGCCTTTGACGCATTTTTTCCCACTTCCTTACTGATACATTTCACCAGGTCAAAGGCTTGAGACGTGTAGTTGATGAAGTTTGTGCTGTATTTTGCAGGATTTGCTTCAATCGCAATGCATACACCTCGCTGGGCTGCATACATGGTAATTTCACTGAAGAAATCGATGGAAACCACGCCAGCCTTCTGTAAGCTGTATCCGTTTGGAATATTCCGGTTTAACGGACATCCAAAAACCAAATTCGTGCATTTTACTGCAGCTGCAAAATCAATGGCCTTTTTCAAGTACTGAATTAAAGCCCGTTTTTCTTTTTCGGAACCAAAAATATTTGCTTTAATGCCATTCAATATGGATTGCATGGAAACGGCCTTGATTCCGTAATAGTTATACATATCCTTCGCCCAGAACGCTGCTTCACGAATTTTGTCATAAGGGCCAACCATCCGACCAAGAGTCGCCGATTTCTCCCATGGAAAAATTCTGGTCGGAGCGATTTCCAGACCCATTCTCCGTTCACTCAGATAGCTGTACATTCTTTCATCTTCTTCCGGACTCCATGCAATGTTCGAAATAGCGTATTTCATACTCAGTTCTCCTCAATTGTAAACTCTTTGATTTCCTTCAAAATTTCTTCTTTTCTGTATAAATAACCACCGTTACCGTCCTCAGCAGCAAATCCCCCCAATTCTTTGAAATAGCGGGTACGCGCATCATATACCACTGGTTGATCTGCAATTTCGTTTTTGAACGTCTCTCCTGTCAGGTATTGATACACATCACTGCTCCGTAACGGTTCTGTCGTAATGTTCCATACTTTGATATTTTTCTCCAACGCTTTTTGAATGTCGGAATACAAATTTGCCAAATTATAAAACTGATAAACGGCTCTGGAATCGGTAAAGTTCAGGGCAGAAAAGCCTAAGTCCTTAAAAATGTTTTTCAGTGCCTTCCGTTCTTCTTCCTCTAATTCTTTACAAGCATAAAACCCTTTGTCGTTTAAGCTGTAATAGTTTTTCAGTTCCGGCTGTTTTTCTGACAACTGGGCAAATTTTTCTTCATTCAGCAGAGCTGGAATAAATTTTATGTAGTCATAAATAAAATTCTTTTTGATGCCTTTCCCAAAAAGCGCCGGTAAACGAACGATTAAATGATTTTTTATATTTTCTTTCACCCAGCGTTCCAAGAGGCTCCGGTGTTGTCCGTAAACGCCCTGTCCCAAAGCCGGCATATCTTCATTCGCATGGAAAGAATCCTCATAAACATCAATCGTGGAAATCAGCACCAACCGTTCCGGATTAATTTTTAGGATATTTTTCTCTGCATTTTGAATGATTTCGAGATCTTGCTCCGGGAATTTATTGGCAAGGAACTTTTCTGCCGTGATTCCCGCATATATCAAAAGTTCCGGATTTGTTCCAAAAGCTTCTTCGATATTCTTACTGTTATACAGGCCTTCAAAACTGCCTGCGGCACAAATGTTTCCACCTACAAACCCGGTATAGCCTACTAACGATTTCATGCGTCTTATATTCTCTCCGTATTCTCTACTACGTATCTCTGACGACGGAAATTTAGATTCAAAATCAGAGACAAGTACTTAATTACAAAAGTCAAAATGGCAAACAGAACGAAAAATCCAATCGCCAGGAAAATCATGATTGGTGTCCAGCCTTCTACCGGATGGCCGGTTGCGTATATAATCACCGTATAAATTCCTACAATCGCTGCAAACGCCAACATGACAATGGACATAACAAAAGCAATTTTGTATCCAATGTCTGTAAAAAGAATCAGAGAATCTACTGCCAAAGAAGTTCTCTCTTTTGCCGACTGTTTATCGAGACGGTTCTCTCCTGTCGGTTCAAATTCTACATAGGTCTGAGCCAAAGCCAGATTTGCATTTACTGCTTTCCGATACATCTGTGCCTGATTCATGGAAGAGGCCCGATTAATAGCTCTTCGGGAGGTCAGACGGAACGCCTCCGTGCGAAGCTGTTCTTTGATGTTGGAGAATTTATTAAATACGGAATAGAACAACTTCGAAGAGAATTTCATTTTCCCTTTCGGGCAGGCGCTGACAATGTCATAGCCCTCCTGCATTTTCCGATACAGTTGTTCCATCATATTCTCCGGCCAAGTCTGGTTGGCAGAATCAAATTCAAAAACGAAATCGCCGATTGCCATATCACATCCCGCATTCATGGCTAATTCTACGCCCTGTACATAGCCCATATTTACAATGGTGACCGCGCAGTGAAATGCTTTCGCGCATTCTTTAATAACCGCTTCTGAATCATCCTTAGAAGCATCATTTACACATACAATTTCAAACTGGTTAAACAGCTCGTCCAATTTTGAATAAATGTGTTTTAAAAACTCCCCGAGTGTGGAAGAATTATTCCTCACATAAATTACTGCCGAAACAAAATTTTGTTCTTTACCTAAATTCATAATATTTCCTCCAGGTCATAAACGGTCGTTATTTTTCCGGATAATACGCTTACAAAGGTTGGAGACTGACTATGTACTTTAATACAGGTCGGTCTGGAATCATCTACATCCGATGCAGTCAAAATCGGCTTAATAGAATACAAGGATTTCACATATTCAAACTTGTATTTATCCAGCATATATTTCTTCGCCAGCTTCGACATATAATCCCAAGCACTTTCCGGATGAGCTGGGCATTCATTACAGTTGCATAAGAAACCCGGCCGGCATTTTCCTTCTGTTTTTTCCTGGCAAGGGAATTTTGCCAGCTCTTCGTAGCAAGTCTCATGAGGAGTAAAGGCTACGCTCGTCAGGGAATGAAGCCCCGTTTTTCCAAACGGCATAATAGAAAAGAACGGGCCGTCCATAGCCGTAAGGCCGATA
>JAKSRL010000116.1 GCA_024403635.1 Lachnospiraceae bacterium
AAAGGGACATGGTCAGTCCATAAATAACAAAAGACAGGAAAATAATGGCCAGGAAGAAGACCATGTTTACAGGGGCATAAATGCCGATGACGCTAGCTGCCCAATTCATGAATTTCGGTATCAAAGCGAAAATCAAAACCAAAAGGAAGACAATGAGCCATGGCATAACGATCCTCAGGCCCAGTTTTCCTTTTTTAATAAATACAAAGGTCATGACAATCGCCAGAAGAGCTATCGCTATAATTACAATCTGTATTTTAAGAGTCATTGTTTTCTTCCTCCCATCGTTCCCATAATAATCCCTTCGCTGATTTTAATCATATAAAAGATTGCTTTCAAAGGACGTGCTAAAGAGGAGGTTCCTCCCTGCCGTTCCCGCATTTCCACCGGAACTTCTTCCACCTTCATGCCACGTTTTAAAACATACGCGTTGGTTTCCGGTTCCGGAAATTCCCAGGAATAGTGGTCTACAAAGGTTTTTATCATTTTCCGGTTTACCATTCTCATGCCGGAAGAAGGATCCGTTATAGTCTGTTTCGTCAAAAGCCGAATCAGCCAGGACATATATTTTATTCCAAATCTTCGAATGCCTGTTGACTGAAAACCTTTTTTATCAATAAATCGGGAACCGATGACCATATCTGCCTTTTCCGGATTTTCACCGTTAATATTTAAAGCTTGTTCCAGGTCTTTAATATGTTCTGCTTTGTGCTGACCGTCTCCGTCAATCTGCACAGCTACCTCATAGCCTTCCAGCCATGCATACTGATATCCGGTCTGCACAGCTCCCCCAATTCCCAGGTTGCTTGCAAGGTCCAGAAAATGAATTCCGTTTTCTTCACAGACTTTTTTGGTACCATCACTAGAGCCATCATTGATGACAATATAATCGTAATCCGGTGCGTGGTCTGAAACATCTTTTACTACGCTAAGGATGGTATTTTCTTCGTTATAGGCAGGTATGATTACCAATTTTTTCACCTGCAGATAACCTCCAGCATTTTCTCTATATTTTTGTCTCGTTCGAAATGCTCCTGCTGATAACAGAACGCATGCTCTCCAAGAATGTCTCTGTCCATTTTTGTCATGTTATAAAGCTTGCAGATATTATCAAACAAGCCTTCCGCATCTCCTGGTTTTGAAGCAAAACCACAATCCGCCTCTTTTACGATAGATTCCGGTTCTCCTTCCATAGCCAAAAGAAGGGGTCTGCCTGCTGCCAGGTAGCTCATAACTTTCGCCGGAATGGAAAAATCTTCCAAGCCTTCCGACTTTAAGGTACCCAACAAGGCGTCTGCAATTCCTGTATATTTCGGAATAACTTCCATCGGATGAAATCCCTCAAAACAGAACAATCTCTCCAGACCATTTTTTGCTACCTGTTCTTCGAAATAGTTCCGGCTCATGCCATCACCTACAATCAGGAATCTCACATCTTCCATGCCGGCATCGGCACATTTCTTCGCCACAGAAACAATCGTATCAATGTCCTGGGCCGGAGAAATATTACCGGTATAAACGATATTGAAACTGCTGCCAAAACGGCATTTCAGTTCTTCATCTTCCATTCTCTGCTCGTACATTTTTTCCGGACATTGCGGAATAAATGTTACTTGTTCCTCCGTACGATTCAGTTTTTCCATGAAGTATTGCTTCATTTTATCCGACACCGTAATCAGACGATCTGGCTGACGATAATTCCACATGGCCTCTTTATAAAGCATCTTCCGGATGAATTTATTTTTAAAATTGATAACAGAATACAGATTCTGTGGCCAAATATCCAACACATACATAATGCATGGAATATGTTTTTTCTTGGCCAACTTCTGCCCGGCAACCCCCATCATGACTGGGGAAAGCTGATAAATAAAAACTCGGTCATACTCCTTCTTTTTCAGTTTTCCTATATGGAACAGGCTTGCAATGGGGAAGGTAATATAATTCAGGAAAATTCGAATATTACTATTATTTCCCCTTTTTATTTCAAAGGTACGGTACACCTTAACTTTCCCATGCTGTTCTTCTTTTACCGAATGGGAGTCATAGCCTTTAAAAAAATGGCCAGCAGGATAATTCGGTTGGCCACAAAGGACATCTACTTCATGTCCTCGCTCGATAAAGCCATCCACTAAATCGTTTATTCTGAAATTTTCGGGCCAGTAATGCTGGCATACCACTAATATTTTCATTTCTTAAGCCATACAGTTCTGTTTACAATGTCGGTATAGCTCTGAATGGTTTTTACAACTTTCAGAGATACATTCTGTTGGCAATAATCGGCGTTCAGTTCAAAATTGTCTCCGTCTTTGTTAATGCTGACAGCTACTTCGATTGCCTGCTCCATAGTTTCTGTATCAATTCCGCCTAAAACCACGCTACCCATATCTAAAGCTTCTGGACGTTCCGTAGAGGTACGAATTAAAACACCAGGGAAACGACTCATGGCACTTTCTTCGGATAAGGTTCCGGAATCCGAAAGTACACAGAATGCATTTTTCTGCAACTTGTTATAATCAAAGAATCCGAAAGGTTCCATGGTTCTTACCAATGGATGGAATTCAAAGTTTCTCTTTTCGATAAACTTCCGGCTTCTTGGATGCGTAGAATAAATAACCGGCATCTGGTATTTTTCCGCCACATCATTTAAAGCATTCATCAGGGAATAGAAGTTTTCTTCCAGATCGATATTCTCTTCTCTGTGGGCAGAAACCAATATGTATTTTCCAGGTTCTACGCCTAATTCTTCTAAAGCCTGACTTGCATCAATACGGTCTTTATATTTTTCCAAAAGTTCTCTCATTGGAGAACCGGTTACGAAAACAGTCTTTCCATCAATACCTTCTTCCAGCAGATACCGTCTGGAATTTTCGGTATAAGGCATATTAATATCGGCGATATGATCCACAATCTTACGGTTAATCATTTCTGAAACATTCCAATCCCAGCAGCGATTGCCGGCTTCCATATGAAAAATCGGAATTTTCAAGCGTTTTGCAGAAATCGAGCTCAAAGCAGAGTTCGTATCTCCCAAAACCAGAACGGCGTCAGGTTTTACTTCTTCCATCAGGTTATAGCTTTTCGCGATAATGGCTCCCATCGTATCGCCTAAGGTACCAGTGGCTCCTGCAACTTCCAGGTAATAATCCGGCTCACGCAGTTCCAAGTCTTCGAAGAAAATCTGGTTTAATTTATAATCATAATTCTGTCCGGTATGAACCAGAACATGGTCAAAATATTTATCGCAGGCCTTAATGGTCTCCGCCAAACGAATGATTTCCGGTCTTGTACCTACAATGGTCATTAATTTCAACTTTCTCATAGGGCACCTCATGCCTGTTCCTCTGATAGGAACAATTTCTTTCTATAATTCGTCCTTTACGTACTTCAATGTGAGAAGTTTTTCTTTGATTCCTTCCACATCCAGACGTTCTGTGTTATCGGAAGTGTAGCTCTGGTCCAGACAGATGTTCATGTCACCGTTTTCAAAGTATTTATCATAATTCAAATCTCTGGCATCTACCGGAACGCGGAAATAATCCCCCATATCTTCCGCCTTTATAAATTCTTCTGCGGTCATTAAGGTTTCAAACATTTTCTCTCCATGGCGAATGCCGATATATTTAATTTCGTTTTCCGGATGAAACAGCTCGCATACAGCGGTTGCCAAATCGCCAATCGTGCTGGCAGGAGATTTTTTTATGAATAAATCTCCTGGTTTTGCATGTTCGAAAGCATATAGTACTAAATCAACCGCTTCTTCTAAGCTCATGAGGAAACGAGTCATGTTTGGATTGGTAATGGTAATCGCTTGTCCCTGTTTAATCTGGTCAATAAACAACGGAATAACACTGCCTCTGCTACACATAACGTTACCATAACGGGTAGCACAAATGACGGTCTTATCTGCCGGGAGGGTTCTTGCTTTTGCGATAATTACTTTTTCCATCATCGCTTTGGAAGTTCCCATCGCGTTAATCGGATAAGCTGCCTTATCGGTAGAAAGACATACGATTTTCTTAACTCCAGCCTCTACTGCTGCTTCCAGAACGTTGTTCGTTCCGATAACGTTTGTCTTTACCGCTTCCATTGGGAAGAATTCACAACTTGGAACCTGTTTCAGTGCTGCTGCATGGAAGATGTAGTCTACGCCGGAAATGGCATTTACAATGCTCTGTTTTTCGCGAACATCTCCAATATAGAATTTAATTTTGTCATTTTTGTAAAACCTGCGCATGTCATCCTGCTTTTTCTCATCTCTGGAGAAAATACGGATTTCCCCAATATCCGTCTGTAAAAAACGTTCCAATACGGCATTACCGAAGCTTCCGGTTCCTCCGGTAATCATTAAAGTTTTTCCTGTAAAAATTCCCATAATATGCTCCCCTCATCAAACTTCCAGATAATAGGTGTCTGGATTATCCGGGTCAAATGGCTCGTTGGCCCACATTACCGTTACTAAATCGCTATCTCCGATATTGGAAATGTTATGTGTATATCCAGGAGGGATATCAACTACTTTCATATGTTCGCCGTCCGCCTCTACTTCAATTACTTCGTCAGAACCCAGTTTCCGGAACCGAATCATTGCCTTTCCACTAACGACAATAAATTTCTCGTTTTTACTATGATGCCAATGATTGCCTTTCGTGATACCTGGTTTCGCAATATTGACGGAAACCTGGCCCCGATCTGGACTTTTCAAAAGTTCGGTAAAGGACCCTCTGGCATCTACATTCATTTTCACGTCATAACCAAATTCCTCTTCTGGAAGATAGCTTAAATACGTACTGTAAAGTTTCTTCTCAAAACATCCTTCGGTCATGTCCGGAACCATCAGATTCTCCCGGGAGGCTTTGAAGGAATACAGTAATTTGGCTACATTCCCTACGCTCTCTTTATAAACAGGACCTGCAGTATAATAGGTATGTTCCTTTAAAGAAGCCTCGATAAGATTCGGATCAGCTTTTGGCGCCCATTCGTTCAGATTCTCCGCGCTTAATATTTCCGGCTCTTTTCCCTCCAACATTCCTATCAGACAATCTACCAAGTCATCAATATAAAGCAGGGGAACCATGGCGTTTTCATCGTTAATGGTAATCTCCAGGCCCTTGGCAATATTATTGCAGAAGGTAGCTACCATGCTGTTGTAATTCGGCCTGCACCATTTGCCGAAAATATTGGGGAAACGGTAAATAAGTGTCCTTGCCCCG
>JAKSRL010000117.1 GCA_024403635.1 Lachnospiraceae bacterium
GTGTACTTTATTGTCTGGAAGCAACCGGCGTGCCTGAGATTACTGCGAACGACGGAGGAGTGAACATTAACACGTAAAGTGGTGAATACATAAAAAAGTACTGATAAAGTCTACCAATTAAACTGTTTTTGTTGTATAATAATTTTGTCATATGGCATCACTCCTTTGTATTTTTTGTTCGCAAACTTATTATACAGCAGAATGTTACATATGACATTTTTTATCTTAAAAACTCAAACTTCGCACTTGAATAAGTGCCTATGCACCTTGAAAATTCAATAATAACTGGCAAAAAAATAGCATGAAACCATCTGGTTTTGGTATAATTGAGTTGTCCAAAAACAATTAATAACCGGAGGTTCATGCTATGAATAAAATTATAACACAAACGACACAAAATGATAAGCAGATTTCAAAATCTATCAAAAGATTTTTTACCAGATTTCATGTTTCCTCAGCCCTAAAGTCAGCAAATGCATACAAGAAGAAAGGAATCCCGGTAACCGAGGTATTTCAATACCTTTTTCTGCTGATCTTTTCAAACAGAAGTATGTACATGAATCTGATCACCGGCAGGAATACGCCGGGGTTTGCAAAGGATACTGTTTACCGTTTTATGAAAATGGTTCAGATCAACTGGATCCGTTTTACGACAATCCTTTCCTCACGGATCATTAAAGATGCGGTTCTTCCGCTGGATTCAGAGGACCGCGCAAATGGCCTGATGTTGGACGACTCCATGTTTGAACGCAGCCGTTCCAAAAAGGTGGAACTCCTTGCAAAAGTGTATGACCATGCGAAGCATAAATACAGTTTTGGTTTCCGTATGCTGACACTGGGATGGTCAGACGGAAGCACGTTTCTTCCTGTCAACAGTGTCCTGCTTTCGTCAGAGAAAAAGAGCAACCGTGTCAACGAAGCTGCTGCTCTTGATAAAAGAACAGCAGGCTACAAACGCAGGGCATTGTCCATGCAGAAAGGAACAATTGCCATGCTTGAACTTCTGAAAGCTGCCAAAAAAGCTGCTATCCCGGCTAAATATGTTCTTTTTGACAGCTGGTTTTCTTCTCCAAGTACACTGCATGCCGTAAAAAAGATTGGATACGATGTGATCGGCATGGTCAAAAAAACGCCAAAGATGTTTTTCCGTTATAACGGAGAGGACATGTCTCTGATCTCCATTTACAACAGGAACAAAAAGAGACGCGGCAGATCAAGATACCTGCTTTCTGTTATCGTTGATGTTGTAAAGGACGGGGAGATCATTCCCGCTAAAGTTGTCTATGTCCGCAACCGTAACAAACGCAAGGAATATCTCTGTCTTATTTCCACGGATACTTCTCTGGACGAAGAGGAGATCATCCGCATTTATGGAAAACGGTGGGATATTATGCCGATATTTTAGAAATGCCGATAAAATTTCTGTAAGATCCCATGCCTGACCAAATGTCAGGCATGGGTAATAAACTATCGGCATTTATTTCAATCCACAAAGCCTCTTGATAGCATCTTCGTCATTGGCATACTTGAATACCACATCATCCTTAAAGACGGAACTGTCACTATCGCTAAGCTTATGCAGTGCTTCCCTCTTCATCTCTTCAGTAACCTTGGCGTAGAAACGAGTCGTTTCTATATTCGAATGACCAAGCCATTCAGATATAGTAGGAAGTGGCACCCCCGCCTGATACAGGTGCATTGCCCTCGTCCTTCTGAAAAGATGTGAATGCAGATGGACCAGATCTGGATTAATTTTGCGAACCTCTGCTTCACATCCTGCAAGTATACGGCTGACATTATCACTGGACATTTTGTTTCTCCTCCCATTTCGGAAAGAATAAAACACTAGATTCTCCGAAATCTTGTCTGGATGGTATTTTTTGCAGTAATCTTCAAACTGGCTCCATATTTCCTTGGATAAGGGTGTAATCCTATGTTTCTTTCCTTTTCCGTAGAAATGGACATCAGCCTCCCCGTTGGATGCCGCTTTAACATCAAGGAGTTTTAGTGACAATACTTCGTTTATCCGTGCACCGCTTTCATACAGAAGCGACAGGAGAAAACGATCTCTTATAGCGTCACGATTGCTGTCCGTACTTTTAAGAACAAGGTGCACATCATTAACTGAAAGCCACGTAAAATCGATGACCCTTTCATCATCAACATCGCTTATCTCGCGGATTGCCTCATACTCATCAAAGGAGAGAGCGTTCTTTTTATAAAGGTACTTGCAGAACCCCCGCAGGTCTGACAGGCGATGGTTTATGGTCGGTGCCACGTTATTGCGTTCAGATTTCAGCCAAGCCATGAATTCTACTATGTTTTTCTGGCTGAAGTCAGATGACTGCATCGTTAGGACAGTCACCTTTTGTTCGGATTCAAGGTATGTCACGAACAGATTTATACTATATCTGTACGAGTCGATTGTGTCTTTATCGCGATTCCTGACACATGGAAGGTAGGTTCTCATAAATTCACCCATAAGCGATACAAGGCGTGGATCCTTGGATTTAATCCTCATCTTCCGGCACCCCCTTTCCATAAACCTGAGAAAGGAGATCCCAATCTACAGCTTTGGACTTGCGCAGATTCTCTGGAAGAAGGTGGATATAATAAAGCGTTGATGTGAGTTCTGAATGCCCCATATATGCCGAAAGGTACGGCAATAATTCCATCACGTCCTTCCCGTTGTTTATCCAGCGGATTATATTACGCGAAGCAAAAGCGTGCCGCAGATCATAAGGTCTTGGAGTCCCCTTCCATGAAATGCCGCTCTTTGAGATCAGGTTCCTCCATACATGGTTGTACCACGATGTTTCATATGGTGTGCCGTCCCATTTTTGAAAGAACCATTGCCTCTTTCCTGCTACGTAATCGTATTTCTGACAGAGAGCGCGCATATCCTCTGACATAATGATGTGCCGATCCTTGTGCCTCTTGGACTGCCGTATATAAACGTCTCCTGTAATCAGGTCTACATCCTCTGTTCGTATCGCAGGTGGTTCCTGCGGGCGAAGACCACAGCAGTAAAGCAACCGGCTATACACCGGAAGCACAACCTCTGGCTGATATCTTTTCCCACAGGTTTTGCCAACATATGAGTCAATCGTTTTAAATAACCCGAAGAGTTCATCATCCGTAAACAGATATGGATTGAAGGCTATGCGCTTTACTATATAGTCGTCATCCGGTATGTAATCATCATATCCAAGGAAGTTCAGGTATTTCGTGTACTCCCGCAGGAGAGAGATGAAGGCGGCTTTGCTGTTGACCGTATAAGGATAATAAGTAAGCCACTCGTTTACCATTTCCTGGGTAATGCGGGCAGACAGGGGATGGTTCTTTACACAAAAGTTTATAAATGGAGGAACCGAACTCCTATATGTGGCGGTGGCGTATCCAATGGACTGACGATATTTCATCATCTCCTCAAATGCGTCATTGAGTTTTTTATCAAGGGTCATGTTCCAGCACCTCCCTCCAAGGATCTGGCGCTTCCTGTATGTCCAAAATAGAACCCGCTGGTAATAGGAACATCCGAAAAATCCATTGCCACGAATGATATCTGGTGTGTATCGTGTGTGAGGTACGGTTTATCCTCGGTAATGGATTTGTGTCCCATCATCTGAGACGCAGTTTCAATGGGAACTCCTCTTGACACCATAACCGTTTCAAAGGAACGTCGTAAACTATGGAATCCCCTGAATGCGATTTTGGATACGCCTGCTTTTTCGCAATACTTGTCAATCATGCTGCCAAATCCCTTTGACAGTCTTCGATACGGAGCCTTTACTGTTAGGAAAACCTCAGGAATATCGCATTTAGGACGCCAGTCGAGGATATAGTCAGCAAGGGCATTCAAGGTGGCACCGTTCAGTTCAGATACAATTGGCGTATGAGTTTTTGACTGTACTACTGACACTTTGTGATTGTGCCAGTCTATATCTGATAACTTAATGCCTATGATGTCGATTCCGCGAAGCCCTGTGCAGTATGCAACAAGTATAATCGCAAGATCCCTCTTTCCAATGGTGCTATCTGTACCAGCTGCCTGGGCTATTCCCGAAATCTCTTCTTCAGAATACCCCGGAATAATACGCCGGTGATCATTTTTCAGCTTCAGGAGAGTATAATCACGGTGCAGGCAACAGTTCCCATGAGCCCGAAGGTATTCCGTGGCGTACTTTACACACCTTAACGTACGTCCGGTACTGCCTCCGTTCGAAACCGGTACTTCGTCAATTAGAAATGACATGACTATCGTGTCATCAATGAATTGTGGCTTTATTCCGAGCTGTTCAGCATACCACAGAAAATGTCTAGTGGGAGCTCGGAGATCGTTTTTTGTTGCGTTGCTGATAGGGTAACTGTCGAGTATCATTTCAACGAGGCTGTTTGTCTCGTCGGATACAATGTACTTGAGCGGATGAGATTTAGTGCTCGAAAAATCAACAACGCCTCTTTCCGCAAATGAAGACAGCATACGCATAACACGCAGTTGGAATCGATGATATTCCTTGCATATCTCACCGGAAGAGCACCTTGTGTCAAGATTGTCCTTGTAGGAATCCATCAACTCTGGACTGTAGGAATCAACCTGTGATGACTGTGCAAAGCGTACTATCGAGTTACAAACAGTCTGATACTGTTCTAAAGACACTTCCAGTATCCCGTAGGCTCTCACCTCCTTCATGAGCTGATCAGTTAATGGTTTTAGTAACGGGCAGGATTTTACCATACACGGCCTCCTTTCTATAGCGATGACTGGTTACATCTCTATAGTAAGAAATGCCGATAGATTTATAAAGTCCTATAAATCCAATATTTCAGAAAGTCAAAAATCGGCATTTCTAAAATATCGGCATATGGGATATCGAAGTCTTTTTCAAGGTATGCAAGAGCTATCTGAACCTGAGCAGGGAATGCAATTCTTTATCCTATGATGCGATGACTGCGCATACAGCAGTCGTTTTTACCAGATACATGATGCTCTCACTGGAAAACCGGGAATCAAATGACACCCGGTCGCTTGGTGAACTCTTTTTATACTTTTCAGATGAGATGGCAGATATCACATGGATACAGGCATTTCAGATGCTGCTCCAGATGTTCCGTACCATGATCGCCGATAACACCGAATTATCCGAGGATAAGATCGATGAACTGGCAGACACATTTATGAATGCACTCCCGCCTTTGCTGAA
>JAKSRL010000118.1 GCA_024403635.1 Lachnospiraceae bacterium
GCGACGACTGTGATGAAAGAGGGGCGAACGAGCTTAGTGCACAGGTGAAGTCGCAGGAAGGCGTTGAGTTAAGCACAGACAAGATGGCCCTTCAGAGAATCCGTGAAGCAGCAGAAAAAGCAAAGAAGGAACTTTCCAGTGCTACCAGCACAAACATTAACCTTCCATTCATCACAGCTACCGCAGAAGGCCCGAAACACCTTGATATGGACCTTACCAGAGCAAAATTTGATGAACTGACTCATGATTTGGTTGAAGCAACTGCTACTCCAGTACAGCAGGCATTAAGAGACGCTGGACTTACTGCTGGTGAACTAGGCAAAGTTCTTTTACTCGTATTCCTGCAGTTCAGGAAAAAGTAAAACAGCTGACCGGACAGGAGCCTTCCAAGACTCTGAATCCAGATGAGTGCGTAGCAATCGGTGCTGCTATCCAGGGCGGAAAATTAGCAGGCGATGCTGGTGCAGGTGATGTTCTTCTTCTGGACGTAACTCCACTGTCTCTTTCTATTGAAACCTTAGGCGGAGTTGCTACAAGACTGATTGAAAGAAATACTACAATTCCTACAAAGAAGAGCCAGGTATTCTCTACCGCAGCTGACAATCAGAGTGCAGTAGATATCCACGTTGTACAGGGCGAAAGAGAATTCGCGCGTGACAACAAGACATTAGGACAGTTCCGCTTAGACGGTATTGCTCCAGCTCCTCGTGGAATTCCTCAGATTGAAGTTACTTTCGACATCGATGCGAACGGTATCGTTAACGTAAGTGCTAAAGACCTTGGTACAGGAAGAGAGCAGCATATCACCATTACTTCTGGTTCCAGCATGAGCGATGCAGATATTGAGAAGGCTGTAAAAGAAGCAGCTGAGTTCGAGGCACAGGATAGAGTTAGAAAAGAAGCTGTTGATACGAGAAACGAAGCAGACGCCCTGGCAACCCAGGTTGAAAAGGCTATGAATGATGCTGGCGACAAACTGGATCCTACGGACAAAGCAAAAGTAGAGTCTGACTTAAGTACTCTGAAAGCTTTAATCGGAACAGACGCAAACGTTGAATTAACACCAGAACAGGTAAGTTCCATTAAGGAAGCGAAGGAAAAATTATTAGCAAGCTCCCAGCAGTTATTCACAAAGATGTATGAGCAGGCACAGGCTCAGGCAAATGCTGGTCAGGCTGGTCCGGACATGGGCGGCTTCAATGGTGGCGCTAATTATTCACAGCCAGAGCAGGATCCGAATCCAAACCCAGAAGGCGATGTTGTAGATGGTGACTTTAAAGAAATCTAATAATAATTAACGATTTTAATAGACGGAAACGTGAAAAGGTGAGGGGCAAAAAGCCTTTCACCTAAGTTTCCTTAAAAGGATAAATAATGGCAGACAAAAGAGATTATTATGAAGTCCTGGGCGTTGCAAAAACTGCCACACAGGATGAAATAAAAAAAGCATACAGAAAACTGGCGAAACAGTATCATCCGGATATGAATCCGGGAGATAAAGAAGCGGAAGCAAAATTTAAAGAAGCTTCCGAAGCTTATGGTATTTTAAGTGACGAAACGAAGAGAAAACAGTATGACCAGTTCGGCCATGCCGCTTTTGAACAAGGCGGAATGGGTGGAGGCGGAGCCGCTTATCAGGACATGAACGTAGATGATATCCTAAGAGGCTTTGGCTTTGGTGATATTTTCAGTGATCTTTTCGGCGGCGGTGGCGGAAGAAGTTACGGAAGCCGTGGAGCAGCTTACAATGGTCCGATGAAGGGAATGAATGTAGGCGCTGGTGTACGTATTACCTTTGAAGAAGCTGTATTTGGTTGTGAAAAAGACATTGAAATTAACTATAAAGAAGAATGCGCCACCTGTCATGGAACGGGAGCGAAACCAGGCACTTCTCCGGAAACCTGTACGACCTGTAATGGTTCTGGTCAGGTGGTAAGAAACCGTCAGAGCTTCTTTGGTACCATGCGTGAGGTATCAGCTTGTCCGGATTGTAATGGAACCGGAAAGATGATTAAAGACAAATGTACATCTTGCCGGGGTACTGGTTATAAGAACATAAAGAAAAAAATATCCGTCAGCATTCCTGCAGGCATTAGCTCCGGTCAGAGCATTCGTATTTCTGGCTTAGGTGAGCCGGGAACCAACGGCGGCTCTCGCGGTGATTTGTTGGTAGAAGTTGTTGCAGGTCGTCATCCAATCTTCGTAAGAGACGGAATGGATCTTTATTCAACCGCTTCCATTACCTTTGCAGAAGCTGCTCTGGGTGGAGACATTAAAGTAAAAACCATTGATGGCGATGTTTTGTTTCCAATTAAACCAGGAACCCAGACCGATACGAAAATCCGCCTGAAAGGCAAAGGAGTGCCTTCTTTACGGGATAAAAACGTCAGGGGGGATCAATATACTACTTTGGTAGTAAAGGTTCCGGAAAAGATGAATTCCAAACAAAAAGAAGCCTTAAAAGCTTTTGCAGATTTAATGTATAAATAGTAAAGAGAGACGGCTCATGAAATATACAAAATATACGATAAAAACAACAACGAAGGACGCGGACATGGTCTGCGCCCTTCTTATGGACTACGATATTGTTGACGTTCAGATTGAAAATAATGTTCAACTGACCGATGAAGAATTAAACCAGCTGTATGCCGCTATGGTGAAGGACCTTCCGGAAGATGACGGTAGTTGTTCCATAAGTTTCTTTATTGATTACGATGAAGAAAAGGTAGAAGAAACGGATCAGCTGATTGAAGATGTCAAAGCTGGACTAGCAGAGGCTCCGGACATTTATGGAATTGACCCGGTAGAATTAATGACAGAAGAACAAGATTCTGCAGACTGGGAAAATAACTGGAAGGAATTCTTTAAGCCATTCCGTGTAGATGATATTCTAATTGCTCCAACATGGGAAAGCGTTCCAGAAAATATGGAAGGCCTGGAAAATAAAGGCGGCGCTGGGGAGGAAGAAGAAACGGAACCGAAATTAACCATTCGGATAGATCCGGGAATGGCTTTTGGCACTGGTACCCATGAAACTACCAGACTCTGTTTACGAGGCCTTCGTAAGTATATGAAAGAAGGAGATAAGGTCCTGGATTTAGGCTGCGGTAGTGGCATTTTAGGAATTGGCTCTATTAAACTAGGCGCTTCTACCATCACCTCTGTAGATATTGACGAACAGGCAGTAAAAGTTGCAAAAGAGAATTTTGAAATTAATGATGTCTGCCCGGAAGTCAGCACCTTCTTTCTTGGGGATGTGGTAGAAAACGAAGAACTGAAAAATCAGGTTATTGCTCTTCATGACACGGAAGAAGGCTATGGACCTTACGATATAGTAGTTGTTAATATTTTAGCGGATGTAATTAAGCTGATGTTGCCAACCTTGGACCAGTACTTGAAAAAAGGTGGTTATCTGATTCTTTCCGGTATTCTGGACGTGAAAGAACAGCTGATCCGCGACGGTATTGAAGCAAATAAGAATCTGAAACTTACCGAAGTTTTCCAGGACGGAGAATGGGTAAGAGTAACGGCAGAAAGAGTATAACTATGAAGCATTTTTTCGTAAGTGGAATATCAGAACGAGATGGCCTGGTGCGGGTAACCGGCGATGATGTAAATCATATTAAAAACGTCCTGAGAATGAAAGTAGGAGAAGAACTTTTAATCAGCGATGGAGAAGGTACGGATTATCATTGCCGTATCTCTGCTTTCGAAAATGAGGAAGTCTTTTGTCAGGTTTTGGATACGGAAACTAGTTGTTCTGAGCCAAACGTGCAGTTTTATCTCTTTCAGGGGCTTCCAAAGGCGGATAAATTTGAACATATTATCCAAAAATCTGTAGAACTGGGCGTATATGAAATCATTCCGGTAGAAATGGCCAGAAGCATCGTAAAGTATGATGCGAAAAAGCAGAAAGCAAAACTGGAGCGGTGGCAGAAGATTGCAGAAGGCGCAGCAAAACAGAGCCGAAGAGGGATTATTCCGGAAGTAAAGGCTCCTATGAGTATGACAAAAGCTTTGGAATATGCCAAAGAAAATTTGAATCTCATGATGATCCCTTATGAGAATTTTAAAAACATGAAATCCACCAAGAAATTGATTGCTTCGATTCAGCCAGGAATGAAAGTGGGCTTTTTTGTAGGCCCGGAAGGCGGTTTTGAGCCATCCGAAGTAAAAGATGCAGAAGAATCCGGCGCAGTACAAATCTCTTTAGGAAGCCGGATATTAAGAACTGAAACAGCACCTTTGATGCTGCTCAGTGTCTTAATGTTCCAAATGGAAGAGTAGATTAATCCACTCCGATTACCAGTTCTACCAGATACTCATCCGGGTCTGTGGTAACGAATCGGTTTACTCGGTTGATACAGAATAAATCCGTTGTAAAATGGTAGTTATGCTTTTCTGCATAGTCTTCCATTTTTTTTAGTCCATTTATGATTGGTGTGTGGTCGGTGGACAATAAATCTGCCTTTATATACATATGCATATACTGTCCGGCAGGCCGATGGTAAATTCGTTCCTTCTCAAAAAGCTCTGGAGTCGAGGTTTTGGAAGTAAAGGTCACGGTAGGGGCTCCCGAACTATTTTTCTCATTAAGGTTAACTTTAATGGCGACAACCGGCACCGTTTTTCTAGGATTATGCAATAATCTCTCCAGATGATCCGACATTTCCTGGATTCCCTGCAAGGAATTTAGAGATCCATTAAATGGAGACATGAAGTAATAAGATTCTCCTAAAGAAAAAATCGTAGGAGTATCGATAACGCAATTCTGGAATTCTATCATCGACTCCCGGGTATAATTGCATATGACTAATCGTTTGTTTAATTGTTCAATTTCTTTTGTCGTTTTTTCCTGAACCGTTTGTAAAAGGTCAATATAGCCAGAAACGGTGCGGTGGTTTTGATATTCACGGATTTCGGAAATGGTAAATCCGAAATTCCGTAAATGGGCAATAAACTGGAACTTATGAAAATCCAGGGTAGTGTAATATCTGTAATGGTTTTTCGCATCAATTGTAGGCCGCAAGATATCATTTTTCTCATAGTGATATAAGGTATCTTTGGTTGTTTTGCACGCTTTGGCAAAATCATTGATGGTAAAAAGTTCATCATGGTTGTCATCTAGCACAAAAATCACCTCCAAATATTGTGAAAAAATAACAGTTGAGTATTGTCTTACACCATAGT
>JAKSRL010000119.1 GCA_024403635.1 Lachnospiraceae bacterium
TGCAGAGCGCCCTGAAAGGCATATCCGTTATTCCTGCCATTGGCGCCAGAATTAATCTGCCGCACTCAATTCCACCGATGTTCATTATTTGTTCTTTTCGTAGATAATGCGCAGTCCATGCATCAGAAGGTCTGGCTCTACATACTGGATGACATCCGTTCCCTGAGAAATAATGTTGCTTAAGCCACCCGTTGCTACAACCTTGATGTTCTTCTCTTTGGATTCTGCTTTCAGTCGGTTAATAATATATTCTGCCTCACCGATGTGGCCATACATAATGCCAGCCTGAAGGGAGGTGATGGTATCCTTTGCCATAATGGTTCCCGGATCCTTAATTTCGATTTCCGGAAGACGGGCGGTTCCGCCCCATAAAGCGCGGGCACTGATGATAATGCCAGGGCAAGTAACTGCACTTTCAAAAACACCATCTGCACTAAAATAGTCGAATTTTGTAGCAGTCCCATAATCCACAACGATAACTGGACCGCCATACATATTTAAAGCTGCAACGCCGTCTGCAATTCGATCCGAACCTACTTCACTAGGGCTGGTCTTTACTAATTTGATTCCAGTCTTTACACCAGGACCTACAATCAAAGGAGTCAAGTTCAGGAATTTCTTAATCGAATTATTTAAAGCATGCATTACATTCGGAACTACCGAGGAAATAACGACACCGTCAATGTCCTCTTTCTTAATTCCAAAGTCTTCGGAAAGGCCTTGGATGTACATGCCGAATTCATCCGAAGTTCGTTCGGTCTGAGTGGTCAACCGAAAGGTCCGGACAATCTTCTCGCCCTCAAAAAAAGCAAATTTTATATTTGTGTTACCAACATCAATCGCTAAAAGCATAAGGTTCCTCCGCTACTCATTAATAGCTTTGTAATATTCTTCTAACTGTGAGAAAAGTTCAGCCTTTTCCTTGCGGAGCCGGCGGACTTTTAATTCGCTGCCGATTTCATCAAAGTAGGCGTCACTATCTTTCGCCGTAACTACGATGTTCAGATCGCCTGCCTCATTAAATTCTAAAATTATGATGCCGCTGACTTCCTGAACGAACAAGACGCACATAATTTTCAGTTCATCTTTTACGCTCTGTGGCAGGACTTCATAAACCGGATTCATATAGAATTTCTGTTCATAAAAATTCGCTCCGCAAAGTACTTTGTTATCTTCCATGTTTTTTCCTTTTTTATAATAAGATAAGTCAGCTTTCGCTGACTTATTATATCGCTGGGAAGCGGATATTTCAATGTATTAAAGGGTGGTCTATTTTAATAATAGAACCATTCAGAGCCAATCTGCTGACCGCCGTCGCAATCCAGATAACCATCCATGATGGTGAAATAGCAGAAATGCTCATAACCAGGAACATTATCGATGCCGTGTAAAGCATCCTGGGAAGCACGGATTGCATCTTCCTGAGGACCGTAAGCTAAGAAATTCTGCATCGTGGTGTAAGCTGGCTCAAACTGACTTGGCTGGTAAACAGCTTCTTCAATAGCACCCGGGCATCCGCCTAAGTTTAAACCTCTGTGGATAACTACGTTTGCTACTGCTAACTGGCAATCATAGTCCTGGTCTCCAACTTCTGCGCTTACGATGCAAGCAAGGATATAAGCATCACGGCTACTGAAACCATAAATTCCAGGGCTTAAGTTGTATTCCTTCGACATTGTTTCGGTATAGTCATCGTAGAAAGCTCCTTCTACGTACTCCTCGTCATCGAAATGCTCTTCTTCAATATTTTTTTCTTCTGCTGCCACTGCTACAATATCAACAGCATCTATCGTCTTAACAACTGGAATGGTTTTCTGAACGCCCATATTAACATTATCAAGAACAACCGCCTGAGAGCATACCTCATTCCGTAAAGCAGCATTCTGTGCTTTCCGGTCCTGATCTTTTCCGTATACTACTAAAACAGATGCGAATAAAGAAACAGTGATTGCAGTTAGTATTCCGAGGGTGATTGCTCTTTTGTTAATTTTCTTTTTCATATTTATCCTTTTTATTTCAGAATTGTTTCCATTTGTTACAAATCTGTTAAGTTTTCTGGATTATAATGTAACATTTTACGGCTGTCAACACCTATTTTTTAACTTTTTTTCGCTCTCCTATATCTAGTATTTTTCTTTATTTTTCGTATCTAAATATAGAAAAACCGCGAAAAATAATTTTTCGCGGTTAATTGAATAATTACTTAATATTTAATTTTTCGTCAAATTTATGTTTTAGAATATTTCGTAATATTTGTAACAATTACAGCTGGTACAAAATAACAGCGGCGCTAATGGCGGCATTTAAGGACTCAACTTTTCCAGCCATTGGAATTTTTATTTTATAATCTACAGCATCTAACACTTTTTCGGAAATTCCATTTCCTTCGTTTCCAATGACAACAGCGTTCTTCTCACCATAGGTAATCTCATTATAGAAAACAGCTCCATCTAACGCGGCCCCATACACGGTATAGCCTTCTTTTTGCAGTGCGTCTATTGCCTTCCGCAAATCCGCCTTCAAAAACGGGACACGGAAAATACTTTCCATCGTGGAACGAATTACTTTCGGATTAAAAATAACCGCACAGCCGGTGCTCATAATAACGCCGGTCACTCCTACTGCCTCGCTGGTCCGGATCATGGTTCCTAAATTTCCCGGGTCCTGAATATCATCTAATATCAGGATCTTTCCGCCGAAAGCATCCTTCAGCTGATATTCCGGTTGCTTTACAATGCCTAAAATTCCCTGAGGTGTAACCGTATCGGAAAGGCCTTTGAAAATCTCATCGCTAACGATTTCGTAGTCTTTTCCTTCCTCCCCCTTCTTCTCACATGTTGCAACGGAAAGCGAGCTTGCAAAAAAGCTTTCGGAATAATAGATTTTCTCCAAGAGATGTTCCGGAACTTCTCTGGTCATGCGCAAGCCTTCCACTACAAAAAGCTTCTGCTCTTTGCGTGCTTTGGAGGAATCCATCAGTTTCTTTATATCTTTTAATTGTTTATTACTTTTTGAAACGATCATTTTTATTTTTTTACCGTAACTTTTACGTTCTCGCTGCCAAACCGGTTCTTTAACACAGTCAGGAACTCATCATTTAAGTTTAGGGAATAGTTCTCTGGCAGCACCTTTAATTTCTTTTCTTTCCGCAGATAAATCTTAATCGGCGTATCGCCCCGCAATTCATCTACGGCGCTAAGACCGTTAATATATTTCGCATGCTGCTGATAAGCTTCCATATCTGCGAACTGAATCCACAGCTCCCGTCCCAGATTATTCATATCAATAATCTGGCTGGCAATCAATTTTCCATCGGAGTCAGAATCTACCGTAACTCTGCCCTTAATCAGCACCTTGTTTCCTTCTTCGATTAACGCTCGGTTATTGGCATAATCTCTTGGGAAGACAATAATTTCCATACTGCCATAAAGGTCTTCTAAAGTCAGGAACGCCATCGGCTGGCCGTTCTTGGCAGACTTTCTGGTAATCGCAGAAATGATGCCGCCTACCGTAGCTATGGACTGATCCGTAACGGTAACCTTGCCTTCGTCATCTACCAGGAAATCAATAGAGCGGGCATTCGCGTTCTTTTCCATGATTGCCCTGTATTCATTCAACGGATGACCGCTGATGTAAACACCTAAGACTTCCTTTTCAAACTCTAACAGAACCGATGGTTCGAACTCGCCTACGTCCGGCACCCGAATCATGAAACTGCTCTTTTGGTCTTCGCCAGCAATATCGAACAAGCTTAGCTGTCCACTGATGTCGCTCTTCTTATCATTGGCAACTTTATCCATAACATCCATATAAATATGAATCAGCTGTTTTCTCGTCATACCGAAGGAATCGAAAGCTCCCGCTTTAATGAAATTCTCAACAGCTCTCTTATTTACGTCCTTGTTCACCAAACGCTGGCAGAAATCATAAATGTCTGCGTAAGGCCCGAACTGATTTCGCTCGTTAACGATATCATCGATGACATTTCGTCCAACGCCTTTAATCGCAGAAAGACCGTAGCGGATGTTCTTGCCCCGGGCTGCGAATCCACTTTCCGCCTCGTTAATATCCGGAGGGAGAAGCTCGATGCCGAGGCCTTTACATTCCTGAATATATTCTGCCAATTTCGAAATTTTATCCATAACGGAAGTCATGAGGGCCGCCATAAATTCTACCGGGAAGTAGAATTTTAAGTACGCCGTCTGGTAAGCAACGATGGCGTAAGCAGCCGCATGACTCTTGTTAAATGCATATTTTGCAAAGTCGATCATGTCGTCGTAAATCTTGTTGGCAACCGCTTCGCTAATGCCATTGTTTACGCAGCCAGGAACATTGGTTTCCGGATCACCATAAACGAAGCGCTTCCGCTCGGCCTGCATCACATAATCTTTTTTCTTGGACATGGCGCGTCGGAGCACATCGGCGCCACCCAGAGAATACCCAGCCAGGTCACGCACAATCTGCATAACCTGCTCCTGGTAAACAATACAACCATAGGTCGGCTCCAAAATCGGAATCAGCTGCGGGCAATCGTAGCTGACTTCGCCGCCTGCATTCTTTCCGGCGATGTACTTCGGAATAAAGTCCATCGGGCCCGGACGGTACAAAGCAATCCCGGCGATAATGTCTTCCAGACTCTGCGGCCGAAGCTCTCGCATGAAGTTCTTCATGCCCGCGCTTTCTAACTGGAACACCCCTTCCGTTTTTGCTGCACCAATCATATCTAAAACGTTTTTATCGTTATAATCAATTAAATTTAAATCGATGGAAAGGCCGATATTTTTCTGTGCCATGACCAAAGCATTCTGGATTACGGTCAAAGTTCGCAGGCCTAAGAAGTCCATCTTCAAAAGTCCCAGTTCCTCCAACGTCGTCATAACGTACTGGGTTACGATGGAGCCATCAGAGCCTCTGGACAACGGAACATATTCCATAATCGGCTCACGGGAAATAACGACGCCGGCAGCATGCATGGAGGAATGCCGTGGCAGGCCTTCCAGGCGTCTCGCCATATCAATCAGATACTTAATCTGGCCGTCGCTTTCGTACGCCTTCCGGAACTCTTCGTTCTTGCCCATGGCCTTATCAATTGTAATATTCAATTCCGCCGGAATCATTTTCGCAATCTGATCCACAACGCCGTAAGGCATATTCAGAACACGTCCAACGTCACGGATAACATTTCTCG
>JAKSRL010000012.1 GCA_024403635.1 Lachnospiraceae bacterium
TAGTCTGCCTGATAGGAATACTCACAATCTTTGCAAGCATATAAGGTATATCCATTAGAAGCTTCCGTACTATCTACAACCGTTTTATCATATTGCGGATTTACACAGTTATGAGGCAATAAAATTAAATCCGCCGGATTAATGCTGGTATCTTCCTCATAATATCCAGCTGCGTCTAAAAGGTCTTCAAACCAAATTTCATCTCTGGTGAAATTGTCAGAATCAAAAGCGTCATCATATTCAAAGCCGCCGCCTAAAATTTCTCCAATATAAGCCTCGCAATAAGCTCTTCGGTCTTCATTGTCTTCATAGAAGGAAATAAAGCCTTCGACGGTATTTCCGGTAATTTCTCCGTAATGCTCGTCTTCTTGATACTGGATATACATTCCTACCAAGCCGCCATCATGAACATAGCCATGGTCGGAATCGTAGCCTTTCATTATGATCTCATTGTCCTTCAGGTCAATAAATCCATTGGAATAAGCTCCGCCCATAAACTGCTCGTCTTTATCTTCTACATCCAGGTCTATGCAAATTAACGTCACATCCGCTTTCGAGGAAGAAATCCTTCCATTTCCAAAGCCTACAATGCCTCCGGTACCAAAACTTTTTCCGGTTGTCGTAATGGAAACCAATCCCTCAATTTCACAATTGGTAATGGAACTGTTATCCATATATCCTGCAATTGCTCCTGCAAAGCATGGATTACCGGTAGTAATATCAATATTCACACCCAAAAGTTTCAGGTTGGATACTTCTGCATTTTTTTGTCTGCTAAAGAATCCCGCGAAAGACGAGGCATATTCTTTCATGTTTCCATCGTAAGACGTCCTTGTAGTCGTTCCGCATCGGGAAATGCTTAAATTTAAAAGTGCATGGCCATTTCCATCAAAGATTCCGGAAAAGTCTATTGGCACCCATTCCCGTTCCCTGCAGTCAATATCCTGAGCCAGAACATAACTGCCTTCGGGATGATTGCCCATCTGCAGTAAATCTTCGAAGGTATGTATTTCTATTATTTCTTCCGCCTTTGTGTTTTCAGTTCCTGCTGCTATAGCAAAAGGCATCAGAAGCAAAAGAATTAAGAAAAGGCCGACTATTTTTTGAATCCGTTTTTTCATATTACGTCCCGTCAATTTACAACATTCTTTGGAGTTCCATTCATCCAGGAAGAAAGATTATCCGCTACCAGAAGTACCAAACGAGCTCTGGTTTCGCTGCAGGCCCAACCAATATGTGGCGTAATCATGCAGTTCTTTGCCGTATACAATGGTTCATCTTTATCCATAGGCTCATTGACCAAAACATCAATTCCTGCTCCGGCAATCCGCTCTTCATTCAAGGCTTCTGCCAAGGCTTTCGAATCTACAACGCCGCCACGGGAGGTATTTACCAAAAAAGCTGTTTTCTTCATCAGTTTTAAAGTTTCTTCATTAACCAGATTTGCAGTACCTTCATTTAACGGACAGTGCAAGGTCAGGAAATCGGAAGTCTGAAATAGTTCTTCTTTCTCCACCTGCTCATATGGGCAATCATCATATTTTCTTCTAGAATAAATTTTAATTTGCATTCCAATGGCGTCACCAATTTTCGCCACCTTTTTTGCAATATTACCAAATCCCACAATTCCTAATACTTTTCCAGTAAGTTCAGAAAGATGATATGGGAAAAAGGCAAACGTCGGAGAATATACCCATTTTCCTTCGTGGACCGCCTGATTATAGGCTTGCAATGATGTGGTATAGGCAAAAATAAAAGAAAAGGCCAACTGAGCCACTGCGTCTGTGCTGTAGCCCGGAACATTTACAACATCAATGCCCAGCTCTCTGGCTGCTTTAATATCCACATTATTATAACCTGTTGCAAAAACGCCGATATATTTTAGGTTGGGAAGCTGCTCCATCATTTCTCTGGAAATCTCTTGTTTATTAATCAGCAGAATGTCCGCGTCCTTGCACGCAAGAATTACTTCCTTCGCCCCCATGGAATCCAAGCAGGTAACTTTCCCAAGTTTTTCAATTGGAGAAAAATCCAAATCTCCAATGGTTAAAGTATTTTGATCCAAAATATAAATATTCACATTATTCTCCGATAATCCTATCTGCTACGAATATACCACTAGCCGATGCATGAGAAAGAGAATGCGTTACACCACTTCCATCACCAATAACATAAAGGCCTGGGTATTTCGTTTCAAGATTGTTATCCACTTCTACGCCCATATTATAGAATTTTACTTCTACACCATAAAGCAAGGTATCATCGTTGGCCGTTCCCGGTGCGATTTTATCCAAAGCATACATCATTTCAATAATTCCATCTAAAATACGTTTTGGAAGAACCAGACTTAAATCGCCAGGAGTTGCAGAAAGAGTCGGATGCACAGTGCCTTCCTGAATTCTCTTTTCCGTACTTCTTCTTCCACGTTCCAGATCTCCAAACCGTTGGATAATAACACCGCCACCTAACATATTACTTAGTTTCGCGATGCCTTCCGCATAAAGAATACTGTCTTTAAACGGTTCCGAAAAATGTTTCGAAACTAAAAGTGCAAAGTTGGTATTTTCGGTTTTCTTTGATTCATCTTCAAAGCTGTGACCATTGACCGTAATAATACCGTTCGTATTTTCGTTAACAACGATTCCTCTAGGATTCATACAGAACGTTCTTACGTTGTCTTCGTATTTTTCTGTACGGTAAACAATTTTACTTTCATAAAGCTCATCCGTAATATGGGAGAAAATCGGTGCCGGAAGTTCTACCCTTACACCAATATCTACTCGGTTGGAGCAGGTCTTGATATCTAATTCATTACATACCTCTTCTAACCAGGAGCTTCCACTTCTTCCTACGGAAACGATGCATTTCTTGCTAGAATATTCTTCTTCATCCGTAACTGCAACGAAGCCGGCTTTGGTCTTTTTCAATTTTCTTACTGGAGTATTGAAATAGAAATCCACCTTTTCTTTCAGCTCGTTATACAGATTTTCCAGCACGATATAGTTAATATCTGTTCCCAAATGACGCACAGAAGCGTCTAAAAGGGTCAGCTTATTCTGCATACAGGTTTTCTTAAGTGCCGTTTCTGCAGTGGAATACATGGTTGTTCCCTGACCTCCATGAGATACATTAATATCATCAACATAGTACATAAGTTCTAAGGCTTTTTCTCTTCCAATATATTCATGAAGAGTTCCTCCAAAATCATTTGTAATATTATATTTTCCGTCAGAGAAAGCTCCTGCTCCTCCAAAACCATTCATAATCGAACATGTTTTACATTTAATGCAAGACTTGATCTTTTTACCATCAATTGGACAATGACGTTTCTCCAGAGTCATTCCTTCTTCCAAAACGGCTACTTTTAATTTTGATTTTTTCGCCAGTTCATAGGCTGAAAAAATACCACCAGGTCCAGCTCCGATAATTACAACATCATATTTTTTCATAATATTTCTCCATAAATTTTTTTAAATAACAAAGCACCCGGTGCAAAAGACCGGGTGCTCTTGCTGATAGATTATACTATCTATTCTTTAATTCTTCAACCTTTTGTGCGATTTCTGCTTGGGCTGCTTCCATGTCTTCTTTCCAGCCGTCTTCATAATCAAAGCAGATATCGTACTCGTCGGTAGCTTCTTTGATTCTCTTCACATAGCCCGACAACATGTCGAAGTCCTTTTCATAACAGTGGAAGCTGTTCGACCTGTGGCTATATGTACCCATTTCAACGCCCAACTCATCTGCAAATCGTTTCTGAAGCATAATCAGAGCAAATGCGTTCATGTAGGTAGCTTTACATGCATCATTGGACCGGAACAGAACCTTGCAGTGAAGCTTTCCGTCACGGATGAAATACTGGATGTGCTGTAAGCAAGCCGGATCATCGGATGGAGCATCTTTCTCCCAGTCCCGGACTAAAATAACCGCTCTCCGGCTGGAAGGATTTCTTTTCAGTTCGTTCACGATGAACGGAAACTGTTTTTCCATTCTCTGATGATAGGTATATGCCCAATTTCCACGCTCGACTTCAAAATCCAGAATGCCGTCTAACATTTCCTGACGGTATTGCTCCAACTCTGTAGGTCCACCGATGAAAAGCTTACTAATCATAGGCTCTTTTAACGGTTCTTCTACATAGAGGGTAAGAGATATTTCTTTCTGGGTCGTATTCCAGTCATCACATGGATAAATATTCTTATTTGATTCCAGTGCTTTCAGTGCATTGTGGTACGCTTCCGGAAGGGTTACGCCTTCAACTAAATATTCTTTTGTTGCACAGTCCATATCTGTCTCCTATTATAAAATCTCAATCAGTTTTTCAACATCTTCCATTGACGTTCCCCAGCTGGTACAGAAACGCACTGCCGTACGATTGCCGTCTAAATTTGCCCAGGAACCGAAAACAACTTTTTCTTCCAGTTCTTTCTTCTTTTCATTACTTAAGATAACGAAAATCTGGTTGGTTGGAGAGTCGATGAAAAATTCATACCCTTTTTCTTTAAAGCCTTCTTTTAATCTGGCAGCGGTATCAATGGCATGCTTTCCGATTTTAAGATAAAGATCATCGGTAAATAAGGTATCGAACTGCAGTCCTAATAATCTTCCTTTGGCAACCATTGCACCATGCTGTTTTACTCTCGTATTAAAACGATGAGGCATATTCTTCTTAGTGAATACCAATGCTTCTCCGAAAAGAGCGCCTACTTTTGTTCCGCCGATGTAGAACACATCGGTTAATTCTGCAATATCTTTTAAGGTAACGTCCGTTCCTTCTGCCATAAGGCCATAGCCTAAACGAGCTCCATCCAGATACAGCGGAATGTGATATTCCGTACATACGGCACGAAGAGCCGCAAGTTCTGCCTTGGTATAAAGAGTTCCCAATTCCGTCGGATGAGAAATATAAACGATGCCCGGTTCTACAATATGTTCTGCACTGGAATCTGCAAAATAATTTACAATATACTGTCTCAGGTCTTCTGCCCACATTTTTCCTTCATGGGAAGGAACGGTCAGTACCTTATGACCAGAATATTCAATAGCTCCAGCTTCATGAGTGTTTACATGACCTTCTACTGTTGCAACAACGCCTTCATATGGACGAGTCATACAGTCGATGGTCAGCATATTCGTCTGGGTTCCTCCAGTTAAGAAGTAAACCTCTGCTTCCGGACAATCACAAGCCTGTTTGATTTTCTCTGCTGCACTGGCACAATATTCATCGTCTCCATAACCAACCGTCTTCAGCAGGTTGGTTTCTTCTAATCTATTTAAAATTTCCGGTGTTGTGCCTTCGCAATAATCATTAATAAAACTAAGCATTTTTTCTCCTTTAGATGACGAATCATCTATTCATATTTTATCAATTTATCGCCTTCATACTGACAGGTAAGTTCAATTTCGTCTGCCCCTTCAATTAACGGTTTCAGGAAGTATTTATCTCCCTCCCATAAATTCAGGTCCAAAACTTTTTCTTTTTCAATCCACTGCAAAGTTCCTTCCTTGCAGTCAAATTCCTCTTCTTTTAACTCGTCCTTTCCTTCCCAGGCAGAGGCGGTATAAAGATACATGTCCTCATTTGGAAGCACATCCGATAAGAAGTGAACTACGCCATGGAAATGGTAATCCGTAAGAACCAAACCGGTTTCTTCCCAAACCTCTCGTTTTACGCATTCATCAGCATTTTCTCCGGCTTCAAATTTCCCGCCAATACCGACCCATTTTCCTTCACAAGGATCGTTCTCTTTTTTATTCCGGAACAGCATCAAATAGCTTCCGTCTTTTTCCAGATAACAAAGAGTTGAATATATCAATAAATCGCTATTTTTCAAAGTAGTCTGCAACCTCTCAACTCTTATTCTGCTTTACAAATGTCAATAATAATATCAATCATTTTTTCCATTGACTGGATAGAAACCAGTTCATGGATTCCGTGGCAGTTCATACCACCAGTAGAAATATTCGGGCAAGGAAGTCCCATAAAGGAAAGAGTTGCACCATCCGTGCCGCCACGTATTGCCATGCTCTTAGGTTCTACACCATTCTTTCGGTAAGCTTCCATAGCCTTATCTATGATGAACATATTTGGAAGAATCTTTTCTTTCATGTTGAAGTAAGTATCTTTTACTTCTGCCACTACCGTTCCTTCACCATATTTTTCACATAACTGATCTGCAATTTTTTGAACCAGCTCTTTTTTTTCTATAAATTTATTCCAGTCATGGTCACGAATGATCATTCCCAGGAACGCTTCCGTTACAGAGCCTTTGATGGCGTCTAAATGAATAAATCCTTCTCTTCCTGAAGTACGTTCTGGAATTTCATTTTCCGGAAGCATAGAAACAAATTCGCAAGCGATTCTGCCAGCATTAATCATTTTTCCCTTTGCATCGCCAGTATGAGAGCTTATCCCATAGAAAGATACTTTTGCAGAAGCCGCATTAAAGTTTTCATAATCAATGCCTCCCACTTCTCCACCATCTACGGTGTAACCATAGTCTGCGCCAAAACCGGCAACATCAAATTTATCCGGGCCTCGGCCGATTTCTTCATCTGGTGTAAACCCAACACAGATTTTTCCATGTTTTACTTCTGGATGCTGGAGAAAATATTCTACCGCGCACATAATCTCTGCTACACCTGCTTTGTCATCTCCGCCAAGAAGAGTTGTTCCGTCGGTAACAATCAAATCATCCCCAATATATTTCTTTAATGCCGGGAACTGCTCAACGGTAGTTGTAACCGTTTCGTTTAATTGGATGTCTCCTCCTTCGTAGTGAATTACTCGTGGTTTAATGTCGGTTCCGCTTTCTGCCGGAGCCGTATCCATATGTGCAATCAGTCCTATTGGAGCAACGCCTTCACAGTTACCCGGAAGATATGCGTAAACATATCCATATTCGTCCATTCTAGCGTCCTGAAGGCCCATTTCAGCCAATTCATCTGCCAGAACCTGACCTAATATCTTCTGTTTTGCCGTGGACGGAATCGTGCTGCTGCTTTCGTCTGACTGTGTATCGTAACTGATGTATTTTAGAAATCTTTCTGTAACATTCATAACTATCCTCCACTTTTTATTGTAATAAGTCCGGCCGGATTTTTCTGGTCCGTTCCAGAGACTGGCTTCTCCGCCATTGGTCAATTTTTCCATGGTCCCCGGAAAGCAGAACTTCCGGCACTTTCAGTCCCATAAATTCTTCTGGTCTGGTGTATTGTGGATACTCCAGCAGTTTTAACTCATCTTTCGCATTCTTTGCTGCCAGTTCTCCATAAACTTCTTTTCTCGCTCTTTTGGTAAATTCTTCCTTCGGCCTTACTTTTGAAAAACTTTCATCTTCTCCTGACTCTTCGTTGGTCAGAACTCCCGGCACCATACGGCTGACTGCGTCCGTCATAACCATAGCTGCCAATTCTCCGCCGGTAAGAACATAATCGCCAATTGACACCGGCTCGGCATCAATCAGTTCCAAAACTCTTTCATCCACGCCTTCATAATGGCCACATAAAATAATCAGGTCATCATTCACGGCCAGTTCTTTCGCCATGTCCTGGTTAAAAACTTTTCCTGCGGGAGACGTATAGATTACTTTCGGTTTTACCATATCCAGCGTCATTTCTTCCGGTTTCTGTCCCGCTAAAATTTCGGTGGAAACCCTGTCACGGATTTTTTCTAAGGTAAACAAAAACGCATCATAGATTGGCTGGCATTGCATAATCATTCCTGCCCCGCCTCCGTATGGTGCGTCATCTACATGTCCATGTTTTTCTTTTGTAAAGTCCCGGATATTGATTGTATTCACACCGATTAGGCCGGCTTTTACAGCCCTGCCGATAATACTGGTATTCATTCCAGATTCAATCATTTCCGGAAACAGTGTAAGGATGTGAAAATTCATTAATCTAATAAGCCAGGAAGGATATGAACGGTAATTACGCTCTGTTCAATATCCACTTTTTTTATACAATCTTTAATTACCGGAAGAAGAATTTCTTTTTCCTTCATGCCCTTTTCATCTGGGTATCCGCAGCCTACAACATAGACATCGTTGGCCCCGGTCTGAAGGACGTCTTTTACGATTCCGATATTATTTCCCTGATCATCGATTACTGAACAGCCTATTAAGTCCGCAATATAATACTCGCCTTCTTCTAAAGGCTGGGCATCCTTTCGGTGAATCATAATATCGGTACCAATGTACTTCTTTGCGTCTTCAGGATTGGTGAAACACGCAAATTGAACAATGGCCAGATTTTTGAAAAACCTGACCCCTTTGATTTCTGTTTCGATATCGCCTTTTTTCGTTTTCAGAATTACATCTTTTACTTCACAGAATCTTTGGGGCGAGTCCGTAGTCGGATAGACTTTAACCTCGCCCTTTATTCCATGAGTTGATGCAATTACACCGATTCGCAAAAATTGTTCCATAAAACCTACTCTACAATATCAACTACAACTTTCAGATCTTTCTTTGTAGCTGCAGTCTTGACAACAGTTCTGATGGATTTTGCTATACGGCCCTTCTTGCCGATTACTTTGCCCATATCCTCTTTCGCGACATGTAATTCCAGAACGATTGTTCCATCTTCTTCATCTCTTTGGGCAACGAAAACTTCATCAGGTGAATCAACAAGAGCCTTAGCAATAACTTCTACTAACTCTTTCATCTAGTCACCTCTCTTACTTATTTGATGAAACCTTCTCCTTTGAGTAATTTGGCAACTACTTCTGTAGGCTGAGCACCGTTCTGAAGCCATTTTTCTGTTAATTCCTTGTTGAAAGAAACTGCACTTGGCTCAAGATTTGGATCATATGTTCCGATTTCTTCGATGAATCTTCCATCACGAGGAGATCTTGCATCTGCAACAATGATTCTGTAAAAAGGTGCTTTCTTTTTGCCCATTCTTCTTAATCTGATTTTAACTGCCATTTTTTTCCTCTTTCTGCGGATTCCCGCTATTGTTTTTAATGTTTATATAAAAAGTTTTTAACCTTTTAATACCTGTTTTAGAATAATCCTTTCTTTCCGAACAATCCTTTTCCAAACATGCCCTTGCCATGTTTTCCACCCATCAGGCCGTTAATTCCGCCCATCTGTTTCATGGCTTTCTTTGCGTTTTCAAACTGTTTTACCAGACGATTTACTTCTGCAATATCAACTCCCGCGCCTCTGGCAATACGATTCTTTCTGGAAGGATTCAAAAGTTTCGGATTCTTTCTTTCCTTAGCAGTCATAGAGGAGATAATTGCCTCGATTTTTACCAGCTTACTTTCATCCACTACCAGAGAATCTCCGCCCATACCCGGCATCATTTTCAAGACTTCTGCAAGACCACCCATCTGACGAATCTGCTTCATGGACATAAGGTAATCGTCAAAATTCATATCGTTCTTTTTCAGACGATTAGCCATTTCCTTGGCTTCTGCTTCATCAAAGGAAGCTTCCGCTTTTTCGATCAAAGAAAGAACATCGCCCATGCCCAGGATTCTGCTTGCCATACGGTCCGGATAGAACTGCTCTAAGTCGCTCAACTTTTCGCCCATACCGGCGTAAACAATCGGAACACCAGTTACCGCTTTTACAGAAAGAGCTGCACCGCCTCTGGAGTCACCATCTAACTTGGTAAGAACTACTCCATCGATTCCAATTCTCTCGCTGAAACCTTTTGCAATATTAACAGCATCCTGTCCCGTCATGGAGTCTACTACAAGAAGAGTTCTTGTAACGTTAATCTTCGCTTTGATTTCTTCCAGCTCCGCCATCATATCCTCATCAATCTGAAGACGTCCAGCGGTATCTATGATAATAATGTTCTTGTTATTTTCTTCTGCAAATTTCAGTCCGGCCTTTGCAATCTCTACGGCTTTTTTATCCGTTCCCATTTCAAATACAGGAACGCCAACCTTTTCTCCGTTAATTTTTAACTGTTCTACCGCTGCCGGACGGTAAATATCACAGGCAACCAACAGAGGACGTTTTCCCTGAGCCTTTAACTTTCCAGCCAGCTTTGCAGCCGTGGTAGTTTTACCAGAACCCTGAAGACCTACCATCATGATGATGGTTTTCGCCATACCAGGAAGAAGTTCTAATTCGACTGGTTCTCCACCCATCAGGTTCGTAAGTTCTTCATTAACGATTTTAATAACCATCTGGCCCGGAGTCAGGCTCTTCATAACGTCTTCGCCGACTGCACGTTCCTTTATCGAATTAGTAAACTGTTTTACAACTTTAAAGTTAACATCGGCCTCTAAAAGAGCCATTTTAACTTCTTTCATTGCGGAGTCTACGTCAGCTTCTGTTAAGCGTCCTTTTCCACGCAGGGTTTTAAATACGTTCTGAAGTTTTTCGGATAAATTCTCAAATGCCATCTTTTATAATAATTCGATAATGTTTTCTGCCATTTTCCTGGCTTCTTCCAGGTTCTTACAATTTTCGATTTCTTTTACTTTTTCTTTTATTTCAATAAAGCGTTCCACCAGATGCAGCTTTTCTTCGTATTCATTTAAAGCATTATCTACTCTTTTTATCAGATCAAACACGCTCTGGCGACTGATATCATATTCCTGCGCGATTTCGACTAAGGAAAGATTTTCCATGACATAGGCTTCATAGATTTCCTTCTGATGATCCGTCAGAAGATCTCCATAAAAATCATATAGCCAGGACTGTTTTACAAATTCTTCCATAATAAATACAATACGCCTCTTTTCGCACTTGACTATCATACTCTTTGCCCAAGCATCTGTCAAGTATTTTTACTTGACAGATGCTTTCAGCTTTCACAAAACAATATTGACGCTTTTTATCCATTTGTGATTAAATAAATCAAGAAAAAGAAACCGAGGTCAAAATCGTGAAAAAATTCAGATTGATTACTATTGCACTGAGTGTTACCTTAATGGCAGCGTTCCTTACGGGCTGTGGTTCAGACCCGCAAGAGCCACCCATGAATAAGTATCTGGCTTCCGACTGCTCGACTGTTGTTTACTATACCAAAACAGAAGATGGTTCCTTCGAGGCCGCCGGCATAATGGCCAGAGGAACGGAAGTTTCTGTAAAAGCAAAGCCTATCGTTTTAGAAGAGGAAAACGTATCCTACTATGCTTATGCAGCGGACGAAGAAAACACCTATTACTTTAACGAAGCTGATTTGGCGGATTCCAAAGATGCTTGTGTAAGAGAAACCGAAAAGTTTGTACGAACCCCTTCCACAACATACGTTGAGAAAAATGCTCCGGACATTGCAGGCTTTGTAAAAAAAGGCTCCCATCTGACCATCACCGGTTATGACGAGATTGATGAAAACGGCAACATTTCCATGTATCAGGTAACGGATGACTCTGGAAATTCCGGCTGGGTGTTCAGCAAATATCTGGTAGATTCTCAGGAAAGCGCTGACGCCGTTAATACGGAATATTATAATCTGAATAAAGATAAAATTTATGATCCTGAATTTGATTTATATGGCGGTGTTCCAACAAAACTAGACTACTTTCCATATGATAAGTCTTTTGATACAGACAACGTAATGCCAGGAGAATGCAAGACCTTATATCTGAACGCTGGTTGCATTGATTATATTGATTCTTATATCGACTGCGCAAAAGCAATCGGCTGCAACGCTTTTGTTATTGATATTAAAGACGGAAATCTGGCATATCATGCAGAGATTGCCAAAGAGTATTCTCCAACCTCTTATGAAGATGCTTTCCATGACAATGACCAGTACAAGGCTGCCATTGATAAAGCAAATGCTGCCGGTATTTGGACAATCGGAAGAATTGTTGTTTTCAACGATTCTCAGTTTGCCCAAGACAATCCGGAAGAATGTATTTTCAATAATGGAATCAATCAAGAATGGCCTTCTGCTTATTCCCGCCGTGCATGGGAATATAATGTAAAGCTTGCGCTTTCCGCAGTAGAAGAAATGGGCTTTGACGAAATTGAATTTGACTATGTAAGATTCCCAGAAAATGCCTACTCTCTTTCCAGCGATGGAACCGCAGATTTTAAAAATAGGTATGGAGAAGAGAAATCTGAAGCCATCCAGAACTTCTGTTTCTATGCTACCGACCAGTTACATAACGCTGGCGCGTATTTTTCAGTGGATGTTTTTGGTGAATGCTCGGATGGTTATATAACGGCTTATGGTCAGTATTGGCCAGCGATTTCCAACATCGTAGATGCGATTAGTTCCATGCCTTATATCGATCATTTTGGACAGGATGTTTATACTTGGGAAGATGGATATACAACAGTTTACAATTGGGCTAAGAAGGCTGCAGCCGCACAGGACATCACTCCGCCTCCGGCCGCTCCCAGAACATGGCTTACCTGCTACGCAGTTCCATACTGGGATCCTGTCATTCCTGTAACCGGACCTTTCCTTCAGAATCAGGTTCAGGCTCTTTGGGATGCAGGCATAGGTTACGGTGGATTCATTACCTGGAATGCCGCTTCCAACCTGGATATATACTACAACGTAGGCTCGGCTTTCTCTCATAACTACTCTTCCGAATCCGTTGCTGCGAATGACGCAATGGACGGAGTTTCCGAAGATGAATATTATGAAGATTAATTAATCTTTAAACTAAAAAACCAGAGGTTTTCCTCTGGTTTTTTTATGTCGTTTTCGATAGACGCGAAGGATTCTTCGTGCTTTCAGATTCTGTAAGATTTATTAATCTTCTAATGGATTTCCTTCTGGGTCAAATAACGGAAGTTTCTCTAGGAAAATAATATCGTCTCTCTTCGCTGCATCACCTTCTGCCAGAATTGCCATACGTCCAACAACGATACCACCAGCCTGATTTACTAAAGACTCCAGCTGGGCAATCGACTCGCCGGTAGAAATTACATCATCCAGAAGAAGGATTCTTTTCCCTTTCATCTTTTCTGCATCTGCTCCATCCATATACAATTTCTGGGTAGCCTCCGTGGTAATGGATTTAACTTCGGTAGAGAATACTCCATTCATATAAAGTTTTGGAGCCTTACGAACCAGGAAGTAATCATTCCGTCCGCTCTGTCTTGCCATTTCATGAATTAATGGAATCGCTTTCGCTTCCGGAGCAATCATATAATCAAATTCCGGAGCTTTCTCCAATAACGCAGCTGCGCTGGCAACTGTAAGTTCTACATCACCAAAAATAACAAATGCTCCAATGGTCAGCGTATCGGAAGCCTTGCAAAGAGGAAGCTCTCTTTTACAGCCGGCAATTGTCATAGGATAAGTGCTTTTCATTTTTATTCCTTCTTTCCAAATTAAATTATTTATCTTTTGAATCAGAGTCCGTTTTTTCTTCCACCGTAGTTTCTTTTTCCGTTTCCGATTCCTCTACTTTTTTAGAATTCTTTTTCACAGTTACGGTTTCCACCCATTTGTTTTCTCCCAAAGCACTGCTTCCTTCGTAATGCCATTGAGCAGGAGTACAAGAAAGAACCACGCTGTTATTTCGACTATAAGCAATCGGTCCCAAAACCGTATCCAGGGAAATATCATGAGCCGCATTTACAACAGATTCCGAATCTACCGCCATCGCGCGACGCAGAACATCGACCACGACTTCAATAATTCCATGACGGTATCCAACAGTTTCCGGACATGGACTGACGTATTCCTTTTTCCACCAATCTTCCAGGTCCGCACCGCTCTGTTTTGTCAGAGAAGATTCATATTCATATACAGGTGCCCAACAAACTGGGATATACGTTTCATCAAAGGATGCCGATTGACTATTGGCACTTAATTCGGTATATGGCCAATGCTCATTTACCAAAATGGAAGCCTTCAAGCCGATTTCCGCCCGGTTAATATCTGCCTTTAAGGAAATATAATCATCGGTTCCTAAATAGCATAAAATACCGTCGACGTTTCCAGTTTTTAACTGCTTAACGATTTCCTCTCCGAAAGAAAAAGCCACTACCTTAATCTTTTCGTCCGTACAAAACTTCTGAGCTTTTTCTGCAAAAGCTTTTCCCTCTTCAAAAGAATCCGTAATCAGGCCTAAGTTACTTACACCGTTCTCCTTAATTACTTCTTCAGCAGCCACCAGCTGTCCTTCTGTATCATAGGAGATGTTAAAACAGTACTTATAAGGGCCCTGAGCTAACCAGGAATCCATTTCTGCATTCACGCAGAAACAAGGAACTTTCGCTTTCTCACAAACACCAGATACAGCATTTACGGTAGCATTCGTATCCGATACGATAATGACATCTGCATGTTCTTCGTTAATAAGCTTATTCGCTGCCGCTTCCGCTCCCAGTTTCGTAGAGCCAGAGTCTTCCAGCAAGTAGCGGACCATCAGCTTTTTATCCAAAGTATCTACATAAATTCCGCCAGACTCATTTAACGCTTCTACTGCAGCCCTCTCCGTTTCCAGGGTGCCTTCCGCATATTCCGAATATTCGCCAGTCAGCGGACAGATTCTTCCGATGGTAATATAGTTCTTTTTTGAAGCTTTACTGCCACCCAAAGAACATGCGCATAAGGAGCACATACAAAAGACTGCAATGAAAAACAGGGCTATTAATTTACGATAATTTTTATTCTTCAATGTCTTCTTATAATTCAGAAATAACACGAACTGCTTCCTGAATCTTGTCATTGTTTATTTCTTCAAAACGTCCTGCATCAGAAAGAGCTGCTAGTTCTGGCTGAATTGGCATCTTTCCTAACACTGGTAAATGAATGGAAGCAGCAACTTCATCAATATTGCTTTCACCAAAAACGTTAATCTTCTTACCACAGTCTGGGCATTCCAGATAACTGTAATTTTCAATGATTCCCAAGACAGGGACATTCATTGTATTTGCCATATTATAAGCTTTCTTAACGATCATGGTTACCAGGCTCTGAGGGCTTGTTACGATAACAACACCGCTAAGAGGAAGAGACTGGAATACCGTCAGCGGAACATCACCAGTTCCAGGAGGAAGGTCTACTAATAAGTAATCTAACTCGCCCCAGATAACGTCGGTCCAGAACTGTTTTACAACACCTGCAATAACTGGCCCTCTCCAGATAACTGGAGTCTCTTCGCTATCTAGCAGCATATTAACGCTAATTACACGGATTCCACTAGGCGTTTCTGCCGGGAAGATTCCCTCTTCGCTCCCCTTTGCAGATTCATGAATACCAAACATTTTCTGAATAGAAGGTCCAGTAATATCTGCATCTAAAATACCTACTTTGTATCCTTTTTTTGATAATTCAACAGCCAGGCTTCCCGTTACGAAAGATTTACCTACGCCGCCTTTTCCACTTACAATACCAATAACATTTTTAATGTTACTGAATTTATTCTGCTCTTCAAGGAAACTTTCCGGACCGTTGTGACTTGGGCATGTATCTGCATGAGCACAGCCAGCGCAACTTTCTTCGGAACAGCCTTCCTGTTCACACATATCTTTCTCGTCTGCCATAATAGAACTCCTTTTAATTTATTTTGACGGGAGGCTATCGCTTTTTCAGCAGCCATTCCGTACTTTTTATTTCGTTAATAATAACATTATCTGGTTGCTACGTGCAATGAATTTTGTCATTTCTTCCGGTGTCAGCGGTTCATTTCCCAGTTTTGCCAGGTCGTACAGTTGCTCTAAAACCATGTCCGCATTGCCATTTTCTGACTCTCCTTCCATAGCAGTCAGCACATATTGTACCAGTTCATTATTATTGTTTAACACCAAGGTTCCAGGCTGTTTCAGGTCCTCTAAATAAGAGTTCTCCATACCCATCATGCCCATCTGCATCATCAAGTCTTCCATACGTTTACTTTCTTCTGAAACGGTCAGCATAGAAGAGGTTTCTGCATTTTTCAGGTTCTGGAGTCTTACTTCTAATTTTTCATTTGCCGTAAGAGTTCTTAAGCGTTCCTGAATCTTTTCCGCCTTCGCATCCAATACTTCCTGATCTTTCTTGGACGTTCTCTTCTGGAATACCTTATCCAAATCTGTATCAATTCTTAAGAAATGAACATCTTCATTTTTAGCCTCCAGCTGTGTAATAAAGCTGGAATCAATAATATGCTCTAAATAAACGGCATCTAATTTTGCACTCTTGAACATATTAATGTACTGCCCCTGCTGCCGACGATTGGAAACATAGAAAATCGTATTTTCATGTTTTTCTTTATTTTCTTCCAGAGCCTCTTTAAAGGTCAGATACTTATCGTTCAGATTTTTGAACAATACATAATCTTTCATCTTCTCAGAGAATTTTTCATCTCTTAAGCAACCATATTTAATAAACGGACTGATGTCATCCCAGTATTTTTCATACTCTTCTTTTTCCGTCTTATACATACCAGAAAGCTTATCGGCCACTTTCTTGGTGATGTAATCGGAAATTTTCGTTACAAAACCGTCATTCTGCAGCGCACTTCTGGATACGTTCAAAGGAAGATCCGGACAATCAATAACGCCTTTCAGCAGCATTAGGAATTCCGGAATAACCTCTTTAATGTTATCGGCAATAAATACCTGATTGTTATATAGCTTAATGGTTCCTTCCATGCTGTCATACTGGTTATTAATCTGCGGGAAGAATAAGATTCCTTTTAAATTAAACGGATAATCCATGTTCAGATGGATCCAGAACAACGGCTCTTTATAATCATTAAAAACGGTACGGTAGAAATTAATATACTCTTCTTTCGTACAACTATTCGGATGTTTGGTCCATAACGGATGGGTTTCATTGATCGGCTTTTGCTCTTCTACTTCTGGTTCTACCGGAGTTCCATTTTCATCCAGAACTTCCTGAGTTCCTTCCTGCTTTTTCTTACCGATGTTTTCTGTATTTACAAAGTAGATTTCTTCCGGCATGAAGCTACAGTATTTGTGAAGGACTTCTTTTACCCGATATTCATTGCTGAATTCATAGCAGTCGCTGTTCAAATACAAAGTAATTTCGGTTCCGACATTGTCTTTGTCAGAATCCGACATTTCATACTCTGTTCCGCCGTCGCATTCCCAATAAACTGCCCTAGCCCCTTCTTTGTAGGAAAGAGTCTCGATTGTTACTTTATCAGCAACCATGAAAGCAGAATAAAAGCCCAATCCGAAATGACCGATAATCTGGTCTTCGTTCGCTTTGTCTTTATACTTCTCCAGAAAATCTGTGGCTCCGCTGAAAGCAATCTGGTTAATATACTCGTTTACTTCATCCGCAGTCATACCAATTCCGTTATCAATGAACTTCAAGGTCTTGTTTGTAGGGTTCGCGATAACCTGAATTTCAAAATGATTTCCTTCCGGAAACTGATACTCACCCATAATCTCTAATTTACGCAGTTTCGTAATAGCATCACAACCGTTCGAAACTAATTCACGGATGAAAATATCATGGTCGGAATATAACCACTTTTTGATAATAGGAAATATATTCTCACTGTTAATGGATAAACTTCCTTTTTCTTTTCTCATGTCAATCACTCCTTATAGTCATATATAATAATAGTCTTTGATAACATTTTAGCACTCTTCGTTGAAGAGTGCTAATGCTTTTTTCATTTTTTATATGAATTTTATGTGTTTCTTTTCTTATTTGGTAAAATCAAATTTGTCAATTTCCTCTTTCAGACGATTATAGAACAGTCCAACATGTCTTCCGTCCATCAAACCATGGTGGGTCTGGTTCGAAATCGGCATCCAGATTCGTTCCTCTTCACTGATTCCCAGTTCCTTGCAAGCAGTTCCATTTCCGGCGTCTCCGACCCACAAAGGTCCTTTAAAGAATTTACCGAAGCTGAATTTTGGAGCATTATCTACGCCGTCCTCAATAATGGTACGGATGAATCCCGTATACTGAACCCAGTAAATACTGGTGAAGTTGATAATATCTAATTTATGGCGAACTCTTCCCTGCATATCATCTGGAGAAGCAGCTTCCTGATTTTCATGACAAATTCTGCAAAATTCCAAAATATCATCACATGGCCATGGACCTTCCCCCATAACAAACAGTTCTTCCCCTTGTTTAATATGGTTAACAATCGGTCTGGTGTGGTCGATGATAAACGGCTTTCCATCAATGAAACGATACCGATAGTTCTCGATGGAATCAATAACTTTCATACACATGTAAACCATGCAATTGTTGAAGGATACATGATGTCTCTTTGCAAAAGCCCGAATTGGGGTTACATCCACATTTGCAGTCAGAATAATATATGGCAGGTCCGTTCCCAGATAGTTATAAAACAATCTTTTTCTTTCCCAAGTCTCCAGATCAATCCATTGAATCGAATTGCCTTCTGCATCATAAAAACTTTTGTCGTAGTCGCTGTACTCTTTTGCAAAATTATCTTCCATAGTGTCCTCCGATAATTACTCTTCAAAAACGGGTGCCAAGCACCCGTCTTTGTTTTCTATTAACCATTTACTCTTTTGAATTTAACATCATCAAATTCTTGCAGCATCTCTTCTGTAGCAGGTTTTCCTGCCAGGCTACCAATGATAACTGCAACCAAACCAATTATAAATCCAACAATCAAGGAATACAAGCCTGTAACCGTTCCGATGGTCTGTCCACCAATGAATGGAATATAGTCCCAAATAATAACGGTTAAGGCACCTGCGATAATTCCACTTAATGCACCGGTCTTCGTGGTTTTCTTCCAGTACAGGGAAAGAACAACAACCGGACCAAAAGCTGCGCCTAAGCCAGCCCATGCATCACTTACCAGGCTCATAATGGAACTATTTGGATTCCATGCGATAAAGAAAGCAATCACTGCTACGACAACAACAACGATACGGCTGAGCCATAAGATTTTCTTCTCATCAACCGATTTTCCCTTTTTAATAACATCTGCATAGATGTCTTTGGAAACAGCCGAGGCGGTAACTAACAGCTGAGAATCTGCCGTACTCATAATTGCCGCCAGAATTGCACAAAGCAGAATACCTGCCAGGAACGGAATGGCATACTGGTTCGTAAATAATTCTTTTACGGTCATAACAACTACGTTCTCACTATCTGCTAATACACCAACTCTTGGGAACAGATATACTCTTGCAAGTATTGCTAAAACAGAAATAATACCTAACGCCAAGAAGTTCCATACGTTTGCAATAACTCTTGATTTCTTTAATTCTTTTTCAGACTTAATTGCCATGAATCTTACTAAAATATGAGGCATGCCACAATATCCAAGGCCCCATGCTAATCCAGAAACAATGGTCGTCCAGCTAATTGCACTTTCTCCGGACTTAAACAGATTCAGATAAGAAGCTGCACCACCGGCAACGCCAGAAGCGTCTAACGTTGCAGAAATGGAAGATGGATCAATAACGAATAAAAGGATAATCGGAACTGCCAGAATCATAGCCAGCATCAAAATTCCCTGAATAAAGTCCGTTACACAAACTGCCATAAAGCCGCCCAGATAGGTATAAACTAGAATAACAAGAGTACCAATCAAAAGAGCTACTTTATAGTCCAGGCCAAACACAATATTAAACAGCTTCGCACCTGAGCTTAAAGCAGAAGCAGTATAAACCAAGAAGAAAACAACAAATACAATAGCGGATACTAAAATCAGGGATTTGGTTGTATCGTGGAAACGATTCTCGAAATATTCCGGTAAGGTAACGGAATTGTTGGCACGAATGGTATATCTTCTTAATCTTCCTGCAACAAGGATCCAGTTTAATAAAGTTCCTAAAAATAATCCGATAGAAACCCAAAGTTCACCCGTTCCTAACATGTAGATGGAGCCCGGAAGCCCCATTAACAACCAACCACTCATATCCGACGCCTGAGCACTCATGGCTGCAACCCAACCACCAAGTCCTCTGCCGCCAAGGAAATAATCTTCCGCATTCTGGGTCTTTCTGGAATAGAAAGCACCAATCAGTATCATAAAGACAATGTAAATAACAAAAGCTAATATAATCCAAAAAACATTATTCATAATTCTCACCTATAATTATTATAAAATTAAAGCGGGCTGGGGAAATTCCCTGGCCCGCCAACAAGTCTTATTATCAACTTATAAATCCTTCGGTTCATAAGTTAAATCACATCCCAGCCTCTTAAAGGTCCTTCTGTCAATAGCAGAAAGTTTTGCTGTGGTATGGATTTCACAATCTTTCAGTTTTGGAAGCTGGTCCAGTGCAAGGGCTGCGCTGGAATCTTTCGATGCATTACTGGAAAGAGCAACTAATACCTCATCTGGATGAAGTCTCGGATTCCGACTGCCAAGATACTGGGTCTTCAGCTTCTGGATTGGTGCAATACTTTCCGGGGAAAGAATATCGTTTTCTTCTGGAATGCCAGCCAAATACTTAATGGCATTAATCAAGCAAGCTGCAGAAGGTCCTAATAGAGCTCCAGTCTTTCCTGTAATGATGGTGCCATCTTTCAGCTCAATAGCGGTAGCCACATCACCCGTTTCCTTTGCTCGTTCCTGAGCCGCTTTCACAACCTTTCGGTCTTCAACGGAGATATTCTCCTGACTCATTAAAACCTTAATCTTATTGACTTCTTCTAATTCCTTTTTACCATCCGCCACTCCAGCTAAAGCTTTGTAATATCTGCGAATGATTTCCTGTCGTGAGGCTTCTCTACATACATCATCATCAATAATGCAATAACCAGCCATATTAACTCCCATATCGGTTGGTGACGCATATGGGCTTTTGCCATAGATTTCCTCAAACATGGCATTCAAAACAGGATAGATTTCCACGTCTCTGTTATAGTTTACGGTAGTTTCACCATAAGCTTTCAGATGGTATGGGTCGATCATATTAATATCGTTTAAATCTGCTGTTGCTGCTTCATAAGCCAGGTTTACTGGATGATCCAATGGCAGGTTCCAAATAGGGAAAGTTTCGAACTTTGCATATCCTGCGTTAATACCACGCTTGTGTTCATGGTACAACTGGGAAAGGCAAGTACTCATCTTTCCCGAGCCGGGGCCAGGGGCAGTAACAATAATTAAAGGTCTGGTCGTTTCAATATAATCATTTTTTCCGTATCCTTCGTCACTAATAACGAACGGGACATTCGTTGGATAGCCTGGAATCAGGTAATGATGATATACCCGTAATCCACTGGTAACCAACTTGTCCTCCAACCGCTGTACAGAGTGGGTATTGATATACTTCGTAATAACTACGCTTCCTACAAACAGTCCTTTACTCCTGTAAACATCAATTAATCTTAAAACGTCGCTTCCGTAAGTAATGCCTAAATCTTCACGTTCTTTGCTATGCTCGATATCTTCTGCACTGACTACCATAACAATTTCTGCCTGATCTGCCATGGTCAGAAGCATCTGAAGCTTGCTGTCCGCTTTAAAGCCCGGAAGGACTCTTGATGCATGAAAGTCATCAAATAGCTTTCCGCCGAATTCCAGGTACAACTTATTATCAAAACGGTTTATTCTTTCACGAATCCGTTCTGACTGCATTCTTAAATATTTTTCGTTGTCAAATCCTAATTCTTTAACCATTTTCTTACTTTAACTCTCTGCCTCAATAAAATCGTATTTTATCAAATCAGCTACATATTTGCAACAATTTTTCTTTGACATTTTATCAATTTTCAACAAAGAAACTGCTAAAATATTATGCAAAATATTTTGGGTATTTCGCCATGATCTTTTCGCTAAACTGAATTAAAAAACTTATATGCTTATGGATGGCATCTCTGCCCATTCTCCAGTCTTCTGTTTCAATAGCTTTTAGTATCGCTTCATGATCTGCAATCTGAGAATCGATCTGATTAATCATATCAAAACCAATTTTTCTCCATCGTTGCGTATGCATATGAGCATCTTTCAACATTGACATCGCTTCTTTTTTTCCAATCGCTTCCAATTGACAAATATGAAACTCATCATTCGCCTGGAAAAATCTCGAAAAGTCGTTTGATAATTCGAAAATCTTCTTTTGTCTCTCCAGATTTTTTTTCATTTTGATCACGTTCGTAATAATCTCATAAAAAGTCTCTTGTTCCACCGCTTCCCGAATAAACAGGGCCTGTTTCAGATGATCAAGATTCAAAAGGCGAACAAAAGTTCCGGATTGAGGAATAATATCCACAAACCCTTTTTCTTTTAGCTTTGATAAAGCCCCTCGAACATTGTGACGAGTTGTGTGATATTGTCTTCCGCTTTATCTAGCATCAGATTTTCCCTTCAACTTTTACAAAGGTTTTTGCTTCTTCTTCGCCTCGTAATACTCTTAATGCGCCGAATGCGAGAGAATCCATCTCGTTTTCACCTGGATATACAACAACAGGAGCAATAAACTCTACTCTGTCTGCAATCATTTTAGGAATTATATCAGATTTTGCCAGTCCACCAGTAAGAATAATCGCGTCTACTTTTCCATTTACCGTTGTAGAAAGAGCAGCAATATGCTTAGCAACCGATAAGGCCATTGCTTCATATACCAGCTTCGCATATTCATCGCCTTCTTCAATTCTTTTTTCAATTTCCGGTGAAGAAGTGGTTCCTAAATGAGAAAGGAGACCGCATTTTCCTTTAATCTCTTTCATCATAGATTTCTAGTCATATTCTCAGGAAAAAGCCATATCTACTTCCTTGAATAAAGGCAGGCCACCGGTACGTTCTGGAGAGAACGGACCTTCTTCATCGCTGACGAAGTCAATGATTCTTCCCATGGAATGTAACGATTCCGTAATACCGCCGCCTAAATGGGCAATAACCAGATTCGACTGGTCATAAAGTTTTCCAGTCTCTTTTTCCCAACGTTTTGCAGCAGCTCTCATGTTCAGATTATGACCTAAGGCTTTTCTGCGCATGCCTTTAAATCCGGTGATTTTTGTAAGAGGAATCATTTCATCTACGGTAATTCCATCATATACGAAAGCCGGAATATTCAACTGCTGGCTTAAGGCCCACGCAATCGGGGCTCCTACGTTCGAAGCATGGTTGTTCTGAGGATTATATTTCATCTGCCAAACCATGTCTTCGTTTACCTTATAAGCACCCGCTTCAATCGGTGGAAGAAGACCACATCTGCTTACGATGGCGGTTAAATCTTCCAAAGCGATGCCATGCTCTTCCATAGATTTAATGATGGTATTTTTCCGGAATTCAAATTGATCCGTAATTTCATCAAACTGAGCTAATTCTTCCGCAGAATGGGAAATACTTTCTGTGAATAACGGCTTTTCATCTTCATAAACAGCAATTTTTGTCGATGTAGAGCCCGGATTCATTACCAATAATTTTTCCATTGTTTTACTCCCCTTTTGAATTCATGGCAGAAATCGCTGCCAGACAGATGGAAACAAATTTTTCATCGGAGGTAGATCCTCTGCTGGAGAAAACTACCGGATAAGTGGTTCCTACCAGAAAACTTCCAAACCGACTTCCACATAATACGGACATCATTTTTCCCATAATATTTCCTGCGTGGATGTTTGGAGCTAACAGAACATCACATTCTCCGGCAATTGGAGAATCGTATCCCTTAAATTCCGCAATTTCTTTACTGCAAGCGCAATCGAAGGAAACTGGTCCGTCTACGATACATCCAGTAATTTCGCCTCGTTCATTCATTTTCTTTAATTCATCTGCATCTACCGTCTCCGGCATTTTGGGATCCATTTTTTCTTTGCAAGCAAGAACGCCGACTTTTATGTCCGTCCACCCCAGAGAAATCATGGCGTTTACTGTATTCTGAATAATGTCTCTCTTCTGTTCTAAAGTTGGATAAGGAATCATTCCGCCTTCTACCGGCACATAAATCCTTCCGGTAGTTGGAACTTCATGCGCAGTAAATACACTAATGGTTCCCGCATCTTCTTTTCTTAAACCATGCTCTTTGTTTATTACTGCCTTCAGATATACGTTGCTATCCAGTTTTCCTTTCATTAAGACTTCTGCCTTGCCTTCATGAATCAGATCTACTGCCTTCCAAGCTGCAGTAGCATCGTCCGGCTCATCATAAATATCTTCCTCTGGAACTTCCAAACCTACTTCTTTGCAGACTTTTAAGATTTCTTCTTTATGGCCAACCAAAACCGGTTTTACCAAGCCT
>JAKSRL010000120.1 GCA_024403635.1 Lachnospiraceae bacterium
TAATTTATATGGCTCTGGATAAGCTGTGCAGGAATGAAATCGTGAAAGCTGTCTTGATTGTAATTCTCACTGCTGCAGGCGCTTTCTTAGGAAAATTCGGCCTTTGGCTGCCATGGAGCATTGATTGTGCTCTTTATTCCATGGTATTTTACTATTTGGGAGTATTGGCGAAACAATATAAAATCTTTGAACTGGTCAGAGACAATCATTTTTTCTATTTCCTGTTGTCGCCAATATGGGCATATATGATTTATAAAGGTGCGATGGAACTAGCTATAAGACAGTATGCGCCGTATGGTTTGGTAATCGTGGGTGCACTTTGTGGAATCTTGTTGATTTATAGATTCTCTGCATATATTGGGAGGTCGTTGATACTTTCTTCCCGAATATTAAATTATATTGGAAAATCATCCATCGTTTTATTGATTGTCCATGTTTTGTTAAATGGAAAAATGTTAAACTTTTGCGAGAATCATGGAATAAATAGCGCAGTAACGATGGTTGTATGTGTTGGCTTGCAGATTCTGATTTCGGTAATTGCTTTCGGTATTATTTCAAAAATTAAGAAGGCAATAAAGGAAAATGCCATGAGAACGCAGATAGTGAAGAAAAGGAGTTAGAAAATGACAAAAGTAAAAGTATGTCCAGGTCCGTGTAAATTAGAAGCATTCATTACCGCAGAAGAAAATGATGAGGGCGGTGTAAATGTTAAAGTCGAAACTGACTGCAAGTCTATCAATGATTTGATGGCTTCGGTTGGCGAAGAATTTGATCCATTTGAAATCTGCTTTGCAAAACCAGGAAACGGACCATTCGTCGAAAGCATTAACGAGAATGGATTTCCTGTTCATGGAAGCTGTCCGGTTTTAAATGCCATTGTAAAGGCGATTGAAGCGGAAGCTGGACTTGCATTAGAACAGAATGTTGTAATTGAATTTATAGATTAATATGATTATTTATTTTTCAGGTACAGGAAACAGTAAATATATTGCAGACCGGTTAGATGATATTCTGGACGAAGACTTTATTCATCTGAACTACCGAATTAAAAATAGCATTAAACATAGAGTCGAGGATGACCAGTATGTTTTTGTTGTGCCTACGTATGCATGGCGAATTCCAAAGTTGGTTACGAAATGGATTCAGGAAACGGAACTGACGGAAAACGCAAAAGCATGGTTTGTAATGAATTGTGGGGACGGCATTGGAAATGCCGATCATTATAATCAGAAATTATGCAGACAAAAGGGCTTGCAGTATATGGGTACAGCGAAAATCCGAATGCCGGAAAATTATATTGCCATGTTTAATGCTCCAAATCCGGAACAGGCGCAGCGCATTATTGACGCTGCCAATCCAATCATTGATGAGGCAGGAAGAATGATTTTAGAGGGAGAGCCGTTCCCGGCTCCGGAAAAGAAATTATTCTCCGATTGGTTCCTAAGCGCTATTATTAATCCGTTCTTTTACCGCTTCTGCGTGAAAGCAAAAGACTTTCGTGTTGGAGAAGCATGTAATGGCTGTGGGTTATGTGTAAGATTGTGTCCGTTAAACAATATCCATATTCAAGAGGGGAAGCCAGAATGGGAAAAGGATTGTACTCATTGTATGGCCTGCATCTGTCATTGCCCAGAGGAGACAATCGAATATGGGAAGATAAGTGTTGGAAAGCCAAGATATCATATTGATTTATGAGGAATTGTTACCTGGATAGGTGAAAATAAACAAATATTGTGATATTCTAAAGACAAATTTACAGAGGAGGAATTCGTAATGGGTGAAAATTATGTAATGAACACAGAGGGGGAATATGGCCAATATATTGTACAGACTCTTCAGGCTCCTAAAATGAGCGATGGTTTCAAGGAGTTTTATAAAACATATGCAAACAGATTGCTTTGGATGGATGGAAACGTAGTTCCTGGTGCGTTCCAGATGAATATGGCTTGGTATCATTCTGCATCCGATTGCCGTCCATTATGGAAACATGATGAGCATAGTCATGACACCGATGAAATGATTGGATTTATCGGTTCCAATCCAGAAGATCCATACGATCTGGGCGCTGAAATTGAAATCGGAATTAACGGAGAACTTCATAGACTAACAAAGAGCTCGATTATCTTTATTCCTGGTGGAATGAAGCATCTTCCACTTTCCATCATTAGTCTGGAAAGACCAGTTCTTCATTTCTCAATTTCTTTAAATTCAACGTATGCTTACAAGCCGACCGCAACTGGCGAAGCAACGGATTTGACAGAGAAAGAAGACTAAATAATATTGTGCTTTTAAAAAAGGCGTGTGAAAAAAACGAAAGAATTTTCACACGTCTTTTAATTATGTTTTGGTTCAGAACAGAAACGTAAAAGACGAGCAGGTTCTGGAACGAAAACGCAAATCTTGAGCAAAAATGGTGAAGTATAGTAGTTTAGTTGTCATCGTTTGCTTTCTGGCCGATGGTTTATCGCCGCTTATTTGTTAGATTATTTTCAGGTTACAAAAATGTCACAACAAAGAGCAAAAATGTCACTATAATCAATGTTGTATTCAGCAAAAAAGCGATATCTTTTAAACACAAGAAGTTACAGGAGGAAAAAAGATGTCAATTTTAGAAGTAAACAGTGTGAAAAAAACTTATACTACACGATTTGGCGGAAACAAAGTAGAAGCGTTAAAGGGAGTTTCATTTTCTGTAGAGGCCGGTGAATACGTTGCGATTATGGGAGAATCCGGTTCTGGAAAAACTACTCTTTTAAATATTCTTGCCGCTCTGGATACGGCTACTTCTGGCCAGATTTTTTTAGGTGGAAAAAACCTTGCCGAAATAAAAGAAAATGAACTAGCATCCTTCCGCAGAGATAATTTAGGTTTTGTATTTCAGGAGTTTAATCTGCTGGATACTTTTTCTGTAAAGGATAATATTCTGCTTCCTATGGTGTTAAGCGGAAAAACAGTTGCGGAGATGGAGGAGAGAATAAAACCGCTTTCTTTGGCTTTAGGAATTCATGGAATTCTAGATAAATTCCCTTATGAGATTTCCGGTGGACAAAAGCAAAGAGCGGCAGCAGCCAGAGCACTGATTAATCATCCCCAGTTGTTGTTAGCTGATGAACCAACGGGGGCTTTAGATTCAAAGTCTTCCGATGAATTATTGCGGATTTTCAAGAGCATTAATCTGGATGGACAGACCATCTTAATGGTAACCCATTCCGTAAAAGCCGCTTCGCACGCCGGCAGAGTTTTATTTATCCGAGATGGCGTGGTGTTCCATCAGATCTATCGTGGAACTTCCACAGATGAACAGCTGTACCAAAAAATATCGGATACATTGACCATGCTCCTTACTGGAGGTGACGAATAATGAAGAAAGGCTTTTATGCAAAAATGGCCTTTAGCAACATCCGAAAGAATTACCGGTTCTTTATTCCTCACATTCTGACGGGCGCTGGGCTGTTAGGCAGTTTTTATATTATTCTCACGTTGGCCATGGACGGACGCCTTCATGAAATCAAAGGCGGTGACTATATTCCAACGTTTATGGTTATGGGTGTGGCCATTATTGGCTTACTATCCATCATCTTATTGTTTTATACCAATAGCTTTTTGATGAAGCAGAGAGAGCGCGAATTCGGGCTCTACAGCGTACTGGGTATGGAAAAGCGACACATATGAAAAGTGCTGTTTTATGAATCTCTTTACAGCAATGTCTGCGCCATCTTGTTAGGACTTATTTTAGGAATTCTTTTTTATAAATTGTGTTCCCTTGCGGTCTGCAGGCTGTTAGGCACGGAATTGATTGTTGGTTTTTACTTTATTACGCTGAAAACAATTCTTCCGGCCGGGTTGGCGTTTTTGGTACTGGACCTGATTATTTATTTCATCAACAGGATCAACATCGGACGGATGAAACCTGTCGAACTTTTGAAGTCTGCGAAAGTGGGAGAAAAGGAGCCGAAAGTAAAGTGGCCGATTCTGATCATTGGTATTCTTACGCTAGGCGGTGGATATTATATTTCTCTAACCACAGAGTCGCCTTTGAAGGCCCTTCTTTTGTTTTTCGTAGCGATTATATTAGTTATTATTGGTACATATTTTCTGCTAACCGCCGGAAGTATCTGGGTGCTGAAAATCCTTAAGAAAAATAAAAAATATTATTACAACAAAAAACATATGCCGGCAGTATCGGGACTTCTTTACCGTATGAAGCAGAATGCGGTAGGAATGGCCAGCATTGCAATTCTGGCAACTGGCGTTCTGGTTATGCTGTCAACGACTTTATGTTTATACACCCAGGCAGAAAAAACCTTAGTCGCCAATTATCCGGACGATTGCTATATTACCAATCAATATGCTGTTTTTGAAAAGGAATATGAGAGTGATCAGGATTATACATTTTATAAATTACCAGAGAATTTTGTGGAAGAGACAATAACACAGGCAGCGAAACATCATAACCTTTCCGTTTCCGAATTTGCTGCCCAGGATTATTTGGAAGTAGCTTATGTAATGGATGGAAATGAGCTGTCAGCGGATACGCAGCATTTGAATATTGCGGATAATCTGGCGGGACTTGCCAATATTCTTTTCATTACCGAAGAGGACTATGTAAAATCTGGTGGAGAACCACTGCACTTAGAGAAAGACGAAGTGGAAATCTGTCCTTTCAACATTACAGATAAATATCCATATTCGTCTATTACGATTCATGAAAAGACGTATCAGGTAAAAGCAGTAGGAGACCGGTTCCCGATTAAGCCCCCGATGGTTTCCGTCGTCAATGTTTATGGACTGGTTGTTGCGGATGAAGAAGTTCTGGAAGATATTTATGAAGCACAGAAGCTGGAATATGGCACCTATGCGTCCAACTATAGCCATCGAATCGTAATATCCTTTGACGATCGTCATAAGTTATTTGACGTAGGAGAGGATTTTACGAAGGAACTCCGGGATTCTTTTGAACAGTATATCCAGGAACATCACCCAGAGGCTGTGGAGTATAGCATACCGGCCACCGATTCTGTCTGTG
>JAKSRL010000121.1 GCA_024403635.1 Lachnospiraceae bacterium
CTTCAACCGCGAAGTAAATCCATTCTTCGGCGCTATCGGTGACCGCGAGCCTTCGGTTCCTCTGTTTGAAGAAGAACGCAAGATGTGCGCAGAAAAAGGTATCAACTACATCCAGAAGATTTATCCAGGCGAGCATGAATGGAGAGTATGGAGAGCTGCATTCCATGACTACGCACAGATGATTTTCCGTGACTGATAATTAATCTTCAGAAACATAACAAAAAGGACTGCTCTCGCAGTCCTTTTTAATTTCATATTATTGTTTTCAGAATTATTTCTGATAGAATTCGTGGCTGATTTCATCCATGATTCTGTTAACAGTAGCTTTCTTCCAAAGAACAACCTGATCATTAGGATCCGGAATGATGAAATGTACCTGGAATGCAAAGCCGCCGCCTGGAGCATACTTATTCGCAACATCCCAAAGGATCTCACGGATTTCTTCTTCTGTGATGCCAGGTTTCTCAAATGTCTGTGAAGAGTTGATACATCCGGTAAGAACAACTTTGTTACCAAATCTCTTCTTGATTGCTGCAAGGTCGTTGCAGTTCTGAGCTGGGTTCCATCCAGTAACACCAACTTTTTCAATCATGTCAGGCATGAAGATTTCGCATTTACCACAGTTATGAAGGGTAACAGGGATATTTCTTTCTTTTGCGAACTCAGTTACTCTGCTGTAACGAGGAACGAAGTATTTCTGCATCATCTCTAAAGATACGAAAGGATTTCCCCAAGCTGCTGTATCATCACCAATACCAAAGATGTCTGGTTTGTAGTAGTCGATAGAATTCTTTACTACTTCACATGTAAAATCGCAAAGATAATCGAATAATGCTTCGCACTCTTCTGGTTCTTCTGATAATGCACAAAGGCCCTCTGTGAATCCCATGAATGCCATTAAGTTCTGGAAGTATCCAGCGCTTGCACCGTAGGAAACTGCCTGATTTTCATAATCGATGTGAGCATTTTCCAGGTCTTTCTTAGCCATCATTTCCCAGTCAACACCTTCCAGTGATGGAGCCTTGATTACATCGTGCCATTTTGTGATGTCGTCTAACAGGAAGTCCCATGTCTTAGGAATTCTTCCGCCAGCTGCTTCTTTGCTGGTGATGAGTTCTACTCCCCAAATATCCCACATACGTCCTTCAGCATCAATCTTTCTGCCAATAACAGATGGTGATACACCTGCACTTGGTCCAGGAATTGCTGGGTCCATGGAAATATGAGGAATCCATTCCGGCTGTTCGCCGCGAAGACACATCAAATAGTTTTCTTTTTCTGTTAATTTTGCCATTAGATTATCCTCCTCCAAAAAAATATATAGTTTTCTTTACAAATACCGTCCATAAAATCACGCCCATTATTGTTTTGATTTGTATACACGATATTCTACCACATTCATAAAAAAAAGGGGAGAAAATTCTCCCCTTTTCCTTATTCGAAAAATAGTTCTTCTTATTTGTAGAAAGAAACACTGATTTCGTGCATAACTTTGTTAACAGTAGCTTTCTTCCACTGTACAAACTGATCGGTTGGATCTGGAATGATGAAGTGGCTCTGGAATGCGAATCCGCCGCCAGGAGCATATTTGTTAGCAACGTCTTCAAGAATTGCACGGATTTCTTCTTCTGTGATGCCTGGTTTCTCAAATGTCTGAGAAGAGTTGATGCATCCGGTAAGAACTAATCTGTTACCAAATTTCTTCTTGATTGCTGCAAGGTCGTTGCAGTCCTGAGCTGGATTCCATCCGTTAACACCAACAACATTTACCATGTCATCCATGAAGATTTCACATTTTCCGCAGTTATGAAGAGTAATAGCAAGACCTCTTTCTTTTGCGAAATCTGTTAATCTGCTGTAACGAGGAATAAAGTATTTCTGCATCATTTCCAGAGATACGAAAGGATTGTTCCAAGCTGCTGTATCGTCTGTCAGATTGAAGATATCTGGTTTGTAGTAGTCGATGGAATTTTTGATTACTTCACATGAGAAGTCACAAAGGTAATCGAATAATGCTTCGCATTCTTCTGGTTCTTCTGATAATGCGCAAAGACCTTCTGTAAATCCCATGAATGCCATTAAGTTCTGGAAGAATCCGCCGCCAGCGCTGTATCCAACTGCCTGGTTCTCACGGTCGATAGGTCTAGCTTCCAGATCTTTCTTAGCCATCATTTCCCAATCAACGCCTTCCAGTGATGGAGCTTTGATTACGTCATGCCATTTTGTGATGTCGTCAAGAATGAAATCCCATGTCTTAGGAATTCTTCCGCCAGCTGCTTCTGCACTAGTGATGAGTTCTACTCCCCACATATCCCACATACGTCCTTCAGCATCAACTTTGTTTCCCATGATAGATGGGCCAGTTCCTGCGGATGGTCCAGGAGTTCCCTGATCCATAGCAATATGAGGAATCCATTCAGGCTGTTCGCCACGGAGACACATCAAATAATTTTCTTTTTCTGTTAATTTTGCCATTCCATTATCCTCCTCTAAAGAGCTTTTGTTTTTTTTGCGTACATTTTATTTTATCACATCAAAGTGAAAAAGGGGATATTTTTTTACTTATACGGTTTTTATATAGTTTGATACCAAGGATGGTACCAGTGCTTTCGTTCCATGAAGTTTTGCTAAAAGAATGCAGCGGACGGATACCAATGGGGAAATAGGTGCAAATTCCAATGGAGAAACTTTCATCAGGTAAAACATTGCGGCAGCGCTCTTTGCCAGCTCATTACATTTTCCGGAAAAGAAGACATTTTTCTTTCCCAGTCGCTGAACCAGCTTATCGCCTACTTCATTAATTGCACAATGACCAACGACCAGTACCTTCCCTTGAACGGCATCAATTTCTGCCTCGTCAAATCCTTTGCCCATAACCATCGTCCAGCCGCCTTTGCCATGATGGTCATTATAGAGAATCTGCAGCAAAGTCAGTGGATTATTGACGCAGCCTTCTTTGCAAGCCCGCTCTTTTCCGTAAATTAATTTTACATCTTCTGGGAACGCGTCATACAGATCTGTTGGATACTTCTCCGTATACATCGAGATATCGCCATCAATTTCGATATCGTCTAATGACTGAACGCCTTCGGAAAATCCTTTTTCTACTGCCAGCTTCAGATGTGGTACGTCCTCTAAGCCTAACCCAAAGATTCTTGCGCCTACCATATCGGTAGCAACTACGTTCTTTCCAGCAACGATGACTTTCAGTGGTAATACGGCTTCGTCCGCAAGCGCAGTTACCGGGTAATGTCCGTAAATAGTACCTTCCACGCCTTCAATCATAGTAAAGTCCGGACGCAAGTAGCTGAGTACATCGACCAGCTTGCTTCCTAACATGTAGTTATGGTCGAAACCTCGGTCGGACTGACGCGGAAACGCCCACTGGTTCTTTACACCAAGGGTTACGCCTGCCATAGAGTGAGTTTTTAATTTCGGCAGAGAAATATATAAGTTCTTATCGCGATCGCGAATCAGATTTTCAATAACAAAGTTTGCCATTTCAAAGGTGTTGCTTTGATACTCATCGCTTCCCTTGAACTCATAAATCTGTCCTTTATCTTCATCCAAATAAACCGGAATAGCACCGGTGCGTCGACAGATTGCTGCATAGCCGGTTAATTCAAAAACGAGGCGGGTATAATTACTTTGCGTGGAATTTTCAAAAAGGTAGATTTTATTTGCACCATGCTCTTTCCAATACTGGATGACAGCTTCTACAAACTCGGGCCTGGTATAGCAGTAAGCCTTGCCATCAATTCCGTTTGGCTTAATGTAAACATTTTTGGATTCCTTTAATAAGGCCTCGCCGCCAGCATCATCAAGAATATCGTATACGACATCCTTAATTTCCTTGCTCATTTCTTTCGACAAAGGCAGAAACTTTGTACGGCTTTCTTTTTGATAGTCGCTTGTTAAATGTTTTACATAAACTTTCGTATTTGTCATATTTCCCTCCTCCATAAATATGTTTTACGTATTTATTATACACTATATTCAAAATATTTTTTCATAAAAGCGCTTCTTCTTTTCATGGAATCCTGGGACACGGATGCTTTCGTCACGATGTCGTAGCCATGCATTGTTCCTTTCGTCTCGTTCAGCCATACGTCGATGCCAGCCTGTTTCAGTTGTTCTGCGAAGAGGATGCCATCGTCATGCAGACAATCAAATTCTGCGGTCTCGATATAGGCAGGAGGGAAAAATGTGAAATCCTTAGCCTCTACCGGAGAATACCAGCAATAGGAAGGATGCTCTTTACTGACATTGGTCATTGACGTTATTCTCGTGGAAAGTGTAGAGTTCCACATTGGTGTGTCCGTATATTTTTTACTGGATTCGCTATTGTTCCTCGCATCCAGATATGGATACGGGAGCATCTGAAACACAAAATGAACAGGATGCTTCCGCTCATGGGTCATCATGCAAAGTCCTACTGCAAGGGTCGCCCCAGCACTGTCACCGCCAACGCCGATCCGATTCCGATTTATTCCGTAATCGTCTGCTTTTTCATAAACTTCATGGAAGACAGCGTAACAATCTTCATAAAAATAAGGGAATGGATATTCTGGTGCCAACCGATAATCCGGGAAAACAACAACGCAGCCCGTCTCTATTGCGTAACGTACGCAGTTCATATAATGATATCCAGCTGCCTTTAATACAAAACCTCCTCCGTGAATGTAAAAAAGACATGGGCTATTAGACTTCAGATATTCCGGCGTTATCGTATAATAATCAATGGAAGCACCATCGTAACTACATGCGGAATGTTTAACGACAGAAACGCCCTTCGCTCTCAAAAACTTTTTTGGAACATTCATATGAGATGTCGCCAACTTTAAAAACTTAGCGTTCATTGGCGGCGCAAAATGATTAAATGGAAAGAATTCATGACTGATCGGATATTTACTTATTTTCATTCTCCATATTCCCCACTTTTCACATTCAGTTCCACCCAGGGATTATTTCTCACAAAAGAATTCTATTTCCTCACCAAGAGGTCCATG
>JAKSRL010000122.1 GCA_024403635.1 Lachnospiraceae bacterium
CAACAAGGAGATTATTATGGAAGACAATATCAGTTTATTGAAACAATGGGTCGAGGAAAGCGATAATATTGTTTTCTTCGGTGGAGCGGGAGTTTCTACCGAAAGCAATATTCCGGATTTCCGAAGCGTAGATGGTCTGTATAATCAAGAATATGATTATCCGCCGGAAACGATTTTGAGCCATACCTTTTTCGTAAGAAATCCGCAGGAGTTTTATCGGTTCTATAAGAATAAGATGTTGATTTTAGATGCGAAACCGAATACTGCTCATTTAAAACTGGCGGAATTGGAAGCGAAAGGAAAACTGAAAGCTGTTGTGACCCAGAACATTGATGGTCTTCATCAGGCGGCAGGAAGTAAAGTTGTTTATGAGCTTCATGGTAGCGTTCATCGCAACTATTGTACGAAATGTGGCAAGTTCTTCGGTCCGGAATATATGGCAGCAGCGGATGGAGTTCCGACTTGTGATGCCTGTGGTGGCATGATTAAACCAGATGTTGTTCTTTATGAGGAAGGACTGGATTCGGAAGTAATCGAAGGCGCTGTAAAAGCGATTTCGAAAGCAGATGTGTTAATTATCGGCGGTACCAGCCTGGTAGTTTATCCGGCAGCAGGACTGATCGATTATTATAGAGGCAATAAATTAGTGCTGATTAATAAAAGCACTACGCCAAGAGACAACTTAGCAAATTTAATCATAAACGATAGTATTGGAAAAGTTTTTGCACAATTATAGGAGGAAACCATGGAAAACAATTTTTTAGGTGGCGGAGTAGCGGAACTGGAGCAGGTAAAAGTTCAGCTGATTGATGAGGCGGATAAAAACGCTGCAGTTACGGATGCAGAACTGGCTGTTAAGACAAAAGAAAAAGATCTGGAAACCCAGAAGAAATATATGGCAGAGAAGATTAGCAATGCCACAAAGGAAAGAAGAGGCGACTTGAAGAAGGCTCAGGACGAGCAAGTGGATGCAGCAACAAAAGTTCTGAAGGATGCGGAAAAGAAGAGAAGAGAGGCAAAGGCTTCTGCAGTTAACGAAAGAGTTCATAACGAAACTGCCTCCCTTACCGATAAAATCGAAGCAACAAAGAAGGAAATCAATGCAATGTTTAAAGAAAAAGGCGTTCCTTCTTTCTGTAACTCTTTTTATTACTACTCTATGTTTGCACCAAAGACAGGAAAGAATTTCATAGCATTTATTATTACCATCGTAATTGCTTTAGGAATTATTCCAAACGCGGTATGTTTATTAGTTAAACCAGGTCAGTGGCTGTTAAAGGTTTTAGTTTATTTAGCAGTTGTAGTATTTTTTGCAGCAATTTATTTCATTATTTTCATTTCCACGCATTCCAAAGGAAAAGGCGAAGTGATTGAAGCAGCACGTGCGAAACGGAACATTATTGAAGCAAGCCAGAAAGAAATCAAAAAGATTACCAAGGGCATCCGCTCGGACAAGGACGAATCTCTTTATGATCTTCAGAGCTTCGACGAGGAAATTAATCAAGCGCAGACCATTGTAGATGAAAAATCAAAAGCAAGAGAAGAAGCTTTAAGAGTATTCGACGAAGAAACCGCAGTTCAGATTAAAAATGAAATCGAAAAAGAAAATCTGCCGGCAATCGAGCAGATGGAAACCGAACTGAACGGAATGAGAGCAGATCTTGAAGTAAAGAGAGCTGCTGTAAAAGCCATTTCGGATACTTTGGCAAATAACTATAGCGCTTACCTGGGCAAGAAGAATATGTCTACAGAGAAAATCGATGCTATGATTTCATTGATTCAGGAAGGAAAAGCAAAAACCATTATGCAGGCAATGGACCTGTTAAATGGTGAGATGAAATAATGCCGAAACAACAACGTAAAAAACATATACCATCGGGAAATAAACAGTTTTCCAAGAATAGAAGAAAGAAACAGAGAAATCGGATTTTTATCATAGCAGCAGCGGTAATCATTCTTGCCGCTGTTGGTCTTTTTCTGTTTTTCCGGTTCCAAACTTTCTCAGAATATAAAGTGCTGTCCCGTTTGGAGCTGTCCAATACAGATGAGCAGACAAAATTATTCAAATATAACGGTGGTTTTGTACGAAGCAGCAGCGAAGGTGTGACCTATTTTGACAGTAAGGGAATTCATTGGGCAGAAAGTTTTGAAATGACCCAACCTTTAACGGCAGTCAGTGGTGCATATTTTGCAGTGGCGGACATGAAAGGAAAAGATGTTTTCCTGTATGATGTTAGTGGATTAGCAAATCGTATCACCTTATCCCACAATATTACGGATTTGGAAGTGTCAAATCAGGGGATTATAGCAGTGGCTACGAATGAAGGAGATTCCAACTATATCGAAGTTGTGGACAAAGAGGGAAATGAACTGGTAACCGCCAAGAGCGTATTCGCTTCTAGCGGATATCTTATGGACATCGCCCTTTCTCCAGATGGTTCGAAGTTGGCAGCAGCTTTTGTTTACGTCAGTGAAGGAACGCTGGAATCAAAGGTTGTATTTTATGACTTCTCCAATGGAAACGGTGGTGAGGACATGGTTGTAGGCGGATTTAATCAATACAAATCCACCATCCTGGCTTCTATCCATTTTATGGAAAAAGGAAAAGTATGTGTAGTCGGCGATAACGCCATTTCAATTTATGACTTTAATTCGACGCCGGAACTGGTTTATGAAAACTTAAATCTAGGACAGGAAATTCAAAGTATTTTCTATAGTGATAAATATTTAGGTATGGTTGTAGAAGATGAAGAAGGAGAAACAAATTACTGCCTGAAAGTTTTAGACATGAAGGGAAAAGAAGTTCTCTCCAAGGGCTTTGACTTCGCATATAACAAGGCACTTTTTGCCGGAAGAAATGTTCTTCTTTATTCGAAAAGCGATTGCGAAATGTACAGCTTTAGTGGTGTAAAGAAGATGGAATTAAATATGGAGGATAGCGTTTTCGCTATGAATTATTGCGGAAAAGGAACGGATTTTGTTCTGGCATCTTCCAGCGATACGGAATTTATCCGGCTGAAATAAAGAAAGGAGAAAGATGGGAACAATCGCTTTAATTACGACAATTGTAGTAGTTCTCTTTTTGTTGTTTTGCATCTTTAATGGATACCGCAAAGGTTTCTTGAGAATTATTTTAACAACCTTGGCGCTGGTGGTGACCATTGTGGCAGCGGGTCTTATTGCGCCTCATTTTTCTAAATTTTTACAGACTACGTTTATTGGTAGATCCGTAGAGAAAACCATCGATTCCTTTGTAGAGAAACAAATTGATGATTCTGCGAAGGATGTTATTGAAAAAATAAAAGAAGCACAGGAAAAAGTAATCGACGGTCTTCCTCTTCCGATTTTCATGAAAAAGGATATCCACGAAAAAAATGAAAAGAACGGATATATGGAGTATGGCGTAAGTAACTTCAAAGACTACTTGAGTACCCGGCTTTCCGTTATGGCAATCGACGCCATTGCTTATATTATTCTACTCATCGGAATTTATCTGATTCTTCGGATTTTACTCCGAGTGATTGGCGTCATAGGACGAGTTCCGATTATTCGAGGTGTGAACCGGCTGTTCGGTGCCATTCTTGGATTTGTAGAAGGAGTTTTAATTATATGGTGTATCTGCTTAATTGTTATGGCGATTTCCCACACTACAATCGGAGTAAAAATCGTAGGTGTAATTGAGCAGAGCGCGATACTGAAATTGATATATAACAATAATCTATTGCTGACAGCAGCAAAATCCATTTTTAAAGTATTTTAAGGAGGAAAAACCATGGCAAAAGAAGATTGGAAAAAAACTGGCAAAGAATTAGGCGGTGCTTTTACTGGATTGGCAAAGACTCTGGTTCGCTCCGCAAAGACCACAGTGGATAACGTAGGAGAATGGGCAGAAGATAAAAAAGGCGATGAAAAACCAGAAGGTGTAAAACTGGAAGAAAAAGAAACAGAATAAGCTAACGTATTTGGAGATGGCAGCTGGAGGAAAACCGGAAAAGAATTAGGTTCCGCCTTTAAGAGTCTGGGAAAGAGCATTATTGGTTCTGCAGAAGAAGGAGCAGAGGCTCTTGCAGATAAGCTGGATGACAAAGATGACGACAAAAAAGAACAATAAAAAAATAATAGTATACGCATAAGTAAAAACGAGAAAACCCCGCATAATTGCGGGGTTTTTCCTTATTTGGTTAACATTTTTACACTGGCTAAACCAGATCGCATGATTAGATATCGGATTTTCGGCGTGTACATAAACCAACGTTTCCGCATTTTCAGCCATAAGCAAAAACGAAGAGAAAGGGTTTTCCGGTGATAGGTTTTCGCGAGGTCCTTTTCCTTACGATTGGTGAAGGATTCTGCTAGCAAAATTCCACTTTTCATAGCAAAACTAAGACCTTCAAACGAGCTGGGACTGATAAATCCGGCAGCCTCTCCTATTAGATAGACGCCGTCGTGGCCAGTAACAAAATCTCGAAGACGATGAGGACGGTCGACCAGACACGCTTCGGTTTTTTCTTCTTTTTCAAACGAGATATCTAAAAATTCAGCAAGTCTTTTTTTCTGCTTCTCAAACATTTTCCGGCAGTTTTCTTTTTTAAAACATCCACCATAAATCAGATATCCGTTTTTATGGATGGTCCATGAGCAACTTTCGCTGGTTTCCGGGTCGAAGATGCAGGAGTAGTATGGAGCTTGGGTCCCGGTGTAAGGAATCCACTGTTGGATGGCAACATATTGTGGAATCATCTGGGAAGGGAAAAAGGTTTTTCGGACAAGAGAGTTCGCTCCATCGGCGCCCACGATTATTTTCGCAGTATATTCTTTTTCTTCCCCATCGGAAATAACCTTTAAGACGAAGAGCTCGTCCGTCGTTCGAAGGATTTCCATACATCGTCCTTTTGTTAGGGTTATTTTATCTGCTACTTTATCTAACAAAAACTGGTCAAACTTTCG
>JAKSRL010000123.1 GCA_024403635.1 Lachnospiraceae bacterium
AAGATTATGGATCTTGGAAATGATCAGGCTTTAGTAAAAGTAGTTGCTTGGTATGATAATGAATATTCTTACACCAACCAGTTATGCAAGACTGTAAAATATGTTTGCAAAAAGTTTTTTAAATAATCATTAATTTAAGGCCGGTCTTTTGCGGAAGGCCGGCCTTTTGAAATTTTAAGAGGTTGAAAAAATGCTTAATAAAAAAACGATTGATGATATTGATGTAAAAGGGAAAGTAGTCCTTTTAAGATGTGATTTTAACGTTCCAATGAAAGATGGTGTTATTACTGATGACACCCGAATTGAAGCAGCTCTTCCTACCATTGCAAAATTATCTGGTGATGGCGGACGTGTAATGATCTGTTCTCATCTTGGAAAACCAAAAGGAAAAGTTGACGAGTCTCTTACGTTGGCTCCTGTAGCAGAACGTTTAAGCGAGTTACTTGGTCAGGAAGTTTTATTCCTGAAAGATAATGAAGTAGTAGGTGCCCATGCAAAATGGTTTAAATATAATATGACAGAAGGACAGGTAGTTCTTCTTGAAAATACTAGATTCCGTCCAGAAGAAGAGAAAAATGAAGACAGTTTCAGTCAAGAACTTGCTTCTTTAGCTGATGTTTATGTAAACGACGCTTTTGGAACTGCCCATAGAGCTCATTGTTCTACCGTAGGTGTTACGAAGTTTGTGAAAGAAACCGCTGTTGGATATTTAATGGAAAAAGAACTTAATTTCCTTGGAAACGCTGTTGATGATCCAGTAAGACCTTTCGCAGCTGTTTTAGGTGGATCAAAAGTTTCTTCCAAGATTTCCGTTATCGATAACCTTTTGGAAAAAGTCGATATTCTTATTATTGGCGGAGGTATGGCTTATACTTTTGTTAAATCTCAAGGTGGTCATGTTGGCCTTTCTTTAGTAGAGGATGATTATCTTCAGTATGCTAGAGATATGATTCAAAAAGCAAAAGAAAAAAATGTGAAGCTTCTTTTCACAAAAGATATTGTTGTTGCTCCGGAAATTTCTGATGATGCACCTTTCCAAACTGTGGATGTAATGAATATTCCAGATGATTTAATGGGCGTTGATATTGGAGAGAAAACTATTGAGATGTTCTCTGAGGCATTAAAAGAAGCAAAAACTGTAATATGGAATGGTCCTATGGGCGTCTTTGAAGTTCCAAACTTTTCAAAAGGAACAAAGGCTATTGCCGCTGCAATTGCCGATTTAGATGCTATAACAATCATTGGTGGTGGAGATAGTGCAGCTGCAGCTATTCAGTTAGGATTTAGTGATAAAATGACTCATATTTCAACTGGTGGTGGCGCTTCTCTTGAATTTTTAGAAGGAAAAGAATTACCAGGAGTTACAGCAATCGCAGATAAGTAAAGGATAGATTATGAGAAATAAAATTATTATTGGTAACTGGAAAATGAATAAAACTCCAAAGGAAGCTTTGGAACTGATTTCTACATTAAAACCGTTAGTTGAAAATTCAGAAGCAGAAGTAGTATTTTGTGTACCATTTGTTGATATTCCTTGTGCAGTAGAAGCTTTAAAAGGATCTTCTATTTCCGTTGGTGCTCAGAATATGCATTTTGAAGACAGTGGAGCTTTTACTGGAGAAGTATCTCCTGGAATGCTTTATGAATTAGGTGTTGAATATGTTATTATCGGACATTCTGAGAGAAGACAATACTTTGCAGAAACTGATGAAACTGTAAATAAAAAAGTATTAAAAGCTTTTGAATATGAGCTGATTCCTATTATCTGTTGTGGAGAAACTCTGGAACAGAGAGAAGAAGGAATTACGATGGATTGGATCAAAAATCAGATTGTTAAAGCTTTTGAGAACGTTCCAAAGGAAAATGCTATGACAGCCATCGTTGCTTATGAACCTATCTGGGCTATCGGTACTGGTAAAGTTGCAACTTCCGAACAGGCAGAAGAAGTTTGTGGACATATCCGTAATGTTCTTCGTGAGATTTATGATGATGAAACCGCGGAAGAAATCCGTATTCAGTACGGTGGATCTGTCAATGGTGCTAATGCGAAAGAACTGCTTTCTATGGAAGACATTGATGGCGGACTTGTTGGTGGAGCAGCATTAAAAGCAGACTTTGCGAATATTGTTAACTATAATAAATAATTATTATTTTGATCTATGATTAGTTATATTAAAGGCACGGTTGCCCAAATTGATGATAATTCTATAGTTTTGGATAACAACGGAATTGGTTATTTAATCCATATGCCATTATCATCCTTGATGCGTTTATCCGAAGGCTGTGAAACGACAATTTATACGTTCATGGCTTTTGGAAAAGACGATGTTTCTCTTTGCGGATTTGGCTCCAAAAGTGAACTGGAAATGTTTAAGCTTTTGATTAAAGTCAGTGGTATTGGACCAAAAGGAGCTTTAAATATACTTTCTGCAGTTGATACGGAGACCTTGAAAATGGCCATTGCTTCTGGTGATGATAAGTTAATTGCTGCTTCCAAGGGAATTAGTGCAAAAACTGCTCAAAAAATCATTGTAGAACTGAAAGGAAAAGTAAATAAAGATCTGTTGGCTTCTGGTGTTAAAATTGCGAAAGCTACTTCGAAAGATGATAACCGGGTAGATGAAGCGATAAATACGGTCGTTTCAACTGGTTTTGACCGTACCAGCTGTGTAAGGGCTTTAGCCAATATTGAAATAACAGATGCCATGTCTGTTGATGAAATTGTCGATTTAATTTTTGCTAATATTACGTTTTAATAATTATGGGAAATACGATTAATACAAATCTGATAACAGAAGAAAAAGAAGTCGAGAATAATTTACGGCCACAAAATTTTGATTCTTACATTGGACAGGAAAAGATTAAGAATAACTTAAAGATTTATATTCAGGCTGCCAATGAAAGAAATGAGCCGATTGATCATGTTCTTCTTTATGGCCCTCCGGGACTGGGAAAAACAACCCTTGCTGGAATTATTGCTAACGAAATGGGCAGAAGCATGAAAATTGTTGCTGGCCCAGCCATTGAATATCCAGGTGAAATTCTCGCTATCGTAAAACAACTTCCAAAAGGTGGCGTTTTATTTGTAGATGAAATTCATCGTTTAAGTAAGCCGGTTGAGGAAGCGTTATATTCTGTTATGGAAGATTTTGCTTTTGATGCTGTTATAGAAAATGGCGAGCAGACAACCGTCAGAAGAATTAATTTAGATCGTTTTACTCTGATTGGTGCAACAACTAGAGCGGGTTTATTATCCGCTCCATTAAGGGATCGTTTTGGTATTATTCATAGAATGGAATATTATGAACCAGAAGAGTTAGCTCAGATTGTAATTAATTCTGCCCAGAAATTAAATATTAATAATATTGATGAATCCGGCGCTTTGGAAATCGGTAATTGTTCCAGAGGAACTCCTCGTATTGCGAACAGAATTTTAAGAAGAGTACGTGATTATGCTCAAGTAAAAGCCGATGGTAACATTACAAAACAGATTGTGGATGATGCTTTGTCTCTTTTAGACATTGATACAAAAGGGCTTGATTTCACAGATCGTTCAATATTAAAGACTATGATTACCAAGTTTAACGGAGGTCCTGTAGGCTTAGATACGCTTGCAGCAGCTATCGGAGAAGATGCTGGAACCATAGAAGATGTTTACGAACCTTTCCTAGTTAAATGTGGATTTATAAATAGAACCCCTCGTGGAAGACAAGTAACAGATTTTGCCTATAAACACCTGGGGTACACTAAAATCGAAAAATAATTAATGACAGAAATTATTCTTACAAGTGCAAAATATCTGATTATTATATTTTTTGCGTATTTTGTATATATTTCCTTTCGGGCTCAAAGAGATGTTCCGGATGAAAACAAGAAAGCCTCATTTGTTTTACAGCGTATTTTTACTTTGCTGATTCATGGATTGGCTTTCTTTTGTATATGTATCAACATATCCATTAATTCAGATATTTCTTTAACCATTCCTAAAACAATTGGACTTTATTGCGGCCAGTTAGCTTATCTGGTCCTTTTGTCATACATCATTCCGAAATTTGTTTCATTAAGCAAAGGTCTGAATAATGTTATGTGCATGTTTCTTGCAATTGGCTTTATCATTCAGACTCGTTTAGATTTTAATAGTTCAGTTCGTCAGTTTTACATTCTTTTGTTTGGAACAGCAGTATTTCTTGTATTTGTTTTTCTTTGCAAGAGAGCGAAATTCCTTCGTAAATTAACATGGATTTATGCTGCTTCCGGTATGATTTTATTGTTATTGGTATTAATTCTCGCTACCGTAACCAAAGGTGCAAAATTGGCGTTAGATCTTGGATTTTTCTCATTCCAACCAATGGAATTTGTAAAAATCATTTTTGTCATGTTTGTTGCTTCAGCCTTTTATAAGTCAAATAGTTTTAAGACTGTTTTGATTACAGCAGTTTGTGCAGCAATTCATGTATTAATCGTTGTATTTTGCCGTGATCTTGGTTCTGCATTGATTTTAAGCATTATTTATATTTTGATGCTTTATGTTGCAACGAAGAAAATTTTATATGTTGGAATTGGTGTAGTGGGTTTTGCAGCTGCAGCCTTTATTGCTTATCATCTGTTTGACCATGTTCAGACTCGAATCTTAATCTGGTTGAATCCATGGGATTATATTGATAATAAAGGTTATCAGATTGCCCAGTCTTTATTTGCCATTGGTACAGGAGGATGGTTTGGTTCTGGAATTTTCCGAGGTTCACCAAAATATATTCCGGAAGTATCCAATGATATGGTCTTTTCCGCTATTTCGGAAGAATTAGGAGCGATATTTTCCATTCTTTTGATTATGCTCACTTTATGCTTCATTTTGATGATCATGAGAGTTGCTATCCGTGTAAATAATCTCTTTTATAAATTAATGGCTTTTGGTTTAGGTGCTGCATATGCAAT
>JAKSRL010000124.1 GCA_024403635.1 Lachnospiraceae bacterium
GCTCTCGGGTCTGCGCAGCCAACGTCTTCCGCCGCGCAAATCATAATTCTTCTGGCGATAAAATTTACATCTTCCCCTGCATAAAGCATTTTCGCCAGATAGTAAATGGCAGCATCCGGGTCGCTTCCCCGCATGCTCTTGATAAAAGCAGAAATGGTATCGTAATGATTGTCACCATTCTTGTCATAACGTACGTTCTTTCTCTGAACGCACTGCTCAATAACAGCAGATGTGATGGTAATAACGCCATCTTCCGGTGGAGTGGTCAACACTGCCAGTTCAATGGCATTTAAGGCTACTCTCGCATCTCCTCCGGCAAAATCGCTGATAAAGTCTAAAGCATCTGGAGTGATTTCTGCATGGTACATTCCCATGCCCCGCTCTTTATCGGTCAACGCCGTATGGATAATGGATTTTATGTCATCCACGTTCAGGGGCTTCAGTTCAAAAATCATGGAGCGGCTGATTAACGCGGAATTTACTTCAAAATACGGATTCTCTGTGGTAGCACCTATGAGAATGATGGTTCCATCTTCTACGTATGGCAGGAGGTAGTCCTGCTGGGCTTTATTAAAACGATGAATCTCATCGATGAAAAGAATCGTTTTTCTTCCGTAGGCACCTAATGTTATTTTCGCTTCTTCTACAATAGCAACCATGTCCTTTTTCCCGGAAATGGTTGCATTAATTTGCTTGAAATCCGCTTTGGTAGTGTTCGCAATTACGCGAGCCAGAGTCGTTTTTCCTGTTCCACTAGGTCCATAAAAAATAACAGACGATAATTTATCCGCCTGAATGGAACGGTAAAGCTGGCTGCCAGGGGATAAAATATGCTTTTGACCGGCGAATTCTTCCAGAGTTCTCGGCCGGATCCGGTAAGCTAAGGGAGCCTCTTCTTTCAATCGATTCTGTTGTGCATACTCAAATAAATCCATACAGAGTTAATATAGCATATTTATATGCTCCAAACAATTGAAAATGTCTTGTTTTTTGGAATTCGATTATTTGAAAAACGCCTTGTCAGGAGTTGGATTTTGCAGATACCAGGAAAATAAAAGGCACTGCAATTCCGCAGAGGGCCAGCATAGAAATCTGGCCAATTTTCACCCCTATAATGCAGATAAAAATCATCTGTACAACACAGATTAAGACAATAAGAATGGACCGTACCCGACATTGTTTGAAATTGATGCGGGCCCGGTAGGCTTGTTTCGCCGTTTTAGAATAGCGAGGGTCCAGACGGTTCTGTTTTACATTTCGTTGCAGAGCAATAATTTTGTTGGCCTGACGGAAAGCAGAAATACCGGCAATGATAGAGGCAATTGCCCATGCCAGTCCTAAAATCAGAATAAGTATCGCCATCGTTTTTAAGACTTCCCCATTCTTAAAACTGAGAATAGCGAGCCAGAAGGTCTGCACAGCTCCACAAAGGCCTGCAAGGCTTAACACGATGCAAATAATTGGAAAAAAAGGTCTTATTTTTTTCATGTAAACCATTATATATGTTTGACAAAGAAAATCCAATAATTTATTATATTAATTTAATATATTAAAGCACTGATGTGCTTGAAATTTGTCTTTTTTTTAATAGATTTTCCTAAAAAAACTAAAGGAGGGCAATGGAATGGCAGTTCAAAAGAAAGATCCACACTTTACAGACATTACTCCGGAAATTCAGGCGTTGGCCGACATCTGCAAAGCAAACGACATAATCGACCCAATGTTATTTTTCAAATACAATGTCAAACGAGGACTTCGTGATGTAAACGGTAAAGGAGTTTTGACAGGACTTACAGAAATTGCAGAAGTAAAATCCTACACCATTGATGACGATGAAATCGTTCCTTGCGAAGGAAAGCTCTATTACAGAGGTTATGAAATCAGAGACCTGGTAAATGCTTTCACAAAGGAGCGCCGGTTTGGATTTGAAGAAACCACCTACCTTTTAATTTTCGGAAAACTTCCTACAGAGAAAGACCTGAAGGGCTTTAATTCTCTTCTGGCTCATTATCGTTCTCTTCCAACCAACTTTGTAAGAGACGTTGTTATGAAAGCTCCAACCCGGGAAATGATGAACACTCTGTCACGAAGTATTCTGACCCTTTATCCATACGATAATAATCCGGATGACGTATGCGTAGACAACGTTCTCCGTCAATGCCTGCAGCTGATTGCCGTTACTCCGCTTCTGGCAGTTTACGGTTATCATACCTACCGGCACTATAAAGAAGGCGGCAGTCTGGTAATTCATCAGCCGGATCCGTCCATGAGCACCGCAGAAACCATTCTACATCTGCTCCGTGACGACAGCAAATTCACGAAATTTGAAGCCAGCGTATTAGACCTTTGCCTGGTTCTTCATGCAGACCATGGCGGTGGAAATAACTCTACTTTCACCAACCGTGTTGTAACTTCCACATTGACCGATACCTATTCTGCTATCAGCGCTTCCTTAGCGTCCTTAAGACGACCGCGTCACGGTGGCGCCAACCTAAAGGTTGTAGGCATGATGGATGACATTAAAGCCCATGTAAACAATCTAGAAGACGATGAAGAACTGACCAAATACCTGAAAAAGATTCTTCGTGGAAAAGCTTATGATAAACAGGGCCTGATTTACGGTATGGGCCATGCAGTATATACCATTTCCGACCCACGTGCCGTTCTGCTGAAGAAATTCGTAGAGCGTCTGGCAGAAGAAAAAGGTGCTGCGGAAGAATTCAAATTCTATCAGCGAATCGAACGCCTTGCGCCTCAGATTATCATGGAGGGTCACGACTCTGCTCGTTCCGACATCGCTGTGAACGTAGACTTCTACTCTGGCCTTGTATACCGTCTGTTAGGTCTTCCGGAAGAGTTGTTTACTCCATTGTTTGCAATTGCAAGAATGTCCGGATGGGCTGCTCACCGTCTTGAAGAGCTGGCAACTGGCGGAAAGATTATCCGTCCTGCTTACAAAAACATTGTAAAACATGCAAAATATGTTCCGATCAAGAAGAGATAAATGAATGTCACCATACAGAATAAAAAAATCAGCGGAACCATTGTGGTTCCGGAATCCAAGAGCTATGCGCATCGATGGCTGATTGCACAAGCTTTAGCTGGTGAACGTTCAAAAGTAATCTGTAAAAACAATTCCCGCGATATCGTCGCAACCATCCGCTGTCTGGAAGCGATTTCTGGACGTGGTCCGGTGATTGGTCATGAAATCTGTCACATGGATTGCGACGAAAGCGCGACGACCTATCGGCTGATTCTGCCCATCGCTGCCGCTCTCGGCAAATGTTGCGAATTCTCCTTAAGAGGAAATTTACCAGACCGTCCTATGGAGCCTTTATTTAAGGCTCTAAAAGTGCATGGTGTCCGCAGAGAAGATGTGGAAAGTGGAAAGGTACGTATTGCCGGAAAACTTACGGGAGGGACCTTTATTATTCCCGGAGACATTTCCTCCCAGTTCGTATCTGGCCTGTTAATGGCCGCTCCTTTGCTCTCCATTAACAGCACCATCTATGTACAAGGACCATTGGAATCTTCCGGATACGTGGATATGACCTTGTCCGTATTGGAGCAATGCGGCATTGAAGTAACCGCAGAAACTACTCCAAACGCCGGCTCCGGAAAAAATGATTTCAGCCACATATACAAAGTAAAAGGAAATCAGCAGTATCGCCTGCCAGAGACCGTGGTGTTAGAGCGAGACTGGTCTCAGGCTGCATTCTGGCTTGCTGCCGGTGCCTTACGAATCGGGCCGATGGTCTGCCCAGACATGAACGTTGACAGCTTACAGAAAGACCATAAAATCGTCGATGTGCTCCGTTCCTTTGGGGCAGAAATCGATGTATTCCGGAAGCATGACATATATGGAAATCCAGTGCCAAACGAAGACGTAATTACGGTCATGGGTGGGAATCTTCATGGCATCAGCGTGGATGTATCGGATATTCCGGATTTAGTTCCAGTAATCGCCTTAGTCGCCTGCAAAGCCAAGGGCATTACCATTATCCGGAACGCCGGACGACTGAGGCTGAAGGAAACGGACCGGCTGAAAACCGTCCGGGATGCTCTCCGTTCGCTAGGCGCTGATATCCGAGAGTTTAAGGATGGATTGATTGTTACTGGTCTGATTGCCGAGGAAGAAAAAAAAGACGTGGAATCGGCACAAAAGAAAGGTTCCAAGGCGAAACGAATCGACTACGTACTGAAAGGAGGAAAGGTCAATTCCTACGGAGACCATCGAATCACCATGATGTGTTCCGTTGCCTCCAGCATCGCCTTCTCTCCAATTCAAATCGACAATGCGGAATCCGTAACAAAATCTTATCCCGACTTTTTCGAGGACCTGGTAAATCTGCAAAAATAATAATCCCGAAAACCGTACAGGGCGGCATTTCGGGATTTTCTTTTGTTAATCGATTGTTAATTTTTTCTTCTTCCGCAAACTATTGAGAATATTTTTCTTCTTTTGCTTACTCTCCAAGAAACATTTTTTCATCATAGTTTACTTTGCCGGTATATTCTTTTACTTCTTCTGCTCCGTCTAACGCACGGATTGCTCCGTTGGCCATAGCTTCCATTTCGAATTCGCCCGGGTAAGCATAAATTGGAGCGATGAAGCCACAAGCTTCTTTGATGGTTGCTACCAATCCCTCATCATGAACCATGCCTCCACCTAAAAGGATGGCATCTACCTGGCCCTTCAGAACTGCTGCCATCGCCCCAATCTGTTTGGTAATCTGATATTTCATGGATTCATATACTAATTCTGCAAATTTGTCACCATTTGCAATACGAGCACGTACTTCTCTTGCATCACTGGTTCCTAACAAATCAACAAATCCGCCGGTCTTAGTGGTCAGATTTTTTGCGGTCTTTTTGTCCAGATTGTTGTCGAAAATATAATCAATTAAATCTGCCGCTG
>JAKSRL010000125.1 GCA_024403635.1 Lachnospiraceae bacterium
GCTTGGTCTGGTAAAGCTTATCAGAAAGATCAACATAAACTTTGCTTGGATTTACCAGACGTCTGGTTTCATCCCACAAAGTATTCAGTTCTTTCGCGCAGGTTTCTGTAATTTCTGCAACGCTTGGGCTTTCATATACGCAAACGCCTTTATCAAATACTTTTACAAGCAATTCCCTTAAGGTAAAGGTGCCAGCTTTTACTAAAGTCTTTTTCCAGGTATTTACTGGATCGAACAGAAGAATGTCTTCCTCTTCGGAATACTTCTCATCTGCCATACAGATTAAATCACCAATAATTTTTCCCGTCTCTTTTCCATAAATACGGTAGATGGTTTTATTTCCAGGATTCGTAATCTTTTCAATGTTTTCTGATACTTTAATCTTCGGCAGGAATTCTTCGGACCCTTCTGGTTTTGCAGCAACTAATTTATATACGCCACCGAAAGAAGGCCAATCTTTGGAAGTAATCATGTTGGTACCAACACCCCAGGAAGTAATGGCTGCTCCCTGACTCTTCAGGGAAGCAATCAAATTTTCATCCAGGTCCGACGAAGCAGAAATAATTGCATCTGGGTAACCAGCATCATCCAGCATCTTACGGGCTTTCTTAGAAAGATAAGCTAAGTCGCCAGAGTCCAGACGGATTCCGAAGAAGTTGGATTTAATTCCTTTTGCTTTCATTTCATCGAAAACTTTGATTGCGTTTGGAACACCGGAATTTAAGGTGTCATACGTATCTACCAGAAGAATGCATGCGTTTGGATAAAGCTCTGCATAAGTCTTGAACGCAGTATATTCATCCGGAAAACTCATAACCCAGCTATGAGCATGAGTGCCTTTTACTGCCACATCAAACATCTGGCCTGTTAAAACATTCGAAGTTCCTACGCAACCTGCAATACAAGCAGCACGAGCACCATAGATACCAGCGTCTGGTCCCTGGGCACGACGAAGGCCAAATTCCATTACACCACCACCTGCAGCATATACTACACGGCTGGTCTTAGTTGCAATCAAGCTCTGATGATTTATGATATTCAATAAAGCTGCTTCTAACAGCTGTGCCTCCATAATCGGAGCAACAACTTTAATCATTGGTTCATAAGGGAACATTACGGTTCCTTCTGGAATTGCGTAAATGTCGCCGGTAAAATGATAAGAACTTAAGTAATCCAAAAAGTCCTCATCAAAAATCTTCAGACTTCGTAAATAAGCGATGTCATCGTAAGAAAAGTTTAAGTTCTTTACATACTCAATTACCTGCTCTAATCCACAACAGATTGCGTAGCCGCCATCACATGGATTTTTACGGTAAAATGCGTCAAAAACAACGGTCTCTTTATTGCCATATTTAAAGTAGCCCTGCATCATCGTCAGTTCATACAAGTCGGTCAGTAAAGTAAGATTTCTTTTTTCCATTTTTCTATTCCTTTCACAAGGTGATAATCTTTGATATTATAACACATTCAAAGAAAAATAGGCATTGGAACTTTCACATTTTTCCACTCCTCTTTGGCTTTACTAAGAAGCTGTAAAATGATAAAATTTCAACTATGGAAAAGAATAATTTACCGATTGGCGTTTTTGATTCCGGTGTAGGCGGCCTGACAGTTTGCAGAGAAATTTTTCGGAATCTGCCAAATGAAAAAATCATATATTTCGGCGATACTGCCAGAGTTCCTTACGGAAACAAATCTCAGGAAACCATTATCCGTTATTCCAAGCAGATTGCCCAGTTTCTGGTAAATCAGAACGTTAAAGCTATCGTTATTGCATGTAATACGGCGAGCGCTTTGGCTTTGGATGCGTTAAAGGATTTCGTAGATGTTCCGGTCATCGGCGTAGTAGAACCGGGAGCTGTTGCAGCAAATAAAGTAACGCGAAACAACCGCATCGGTGTTATCGCTACTGCCGGAACCATCAGCAGCGGGCTTTATGGAAGATATATCCGGGAACTAAATCCGGAGGCTTCTATTTTCGGTCAGCCTTGTCCGCTCTTTGTAAGTTTGGTAGAAGAAGGCATGATTGATGACCCTGTTACGGTCATGATGATCCACCGCTATATTGATAAATTGATTGAAACGGATGATATAGATACGCTGATTTTAGGCTGCACCCATTATCCGTTATTACGAACAGTGATTGCACGGGAAATTGGAAACGAAATCGCTCTGGTAAATCCGGCTTATGAAACTGCCAACGCCTTGAAAGATCTTTTAATCCGCGAAGGACTGGAAAATACCAAGAAAGCGGATTTCCATGACCATGATTTCTTTGTCAGTGATGGAACGAAAAAGTTCCAAGAATTCGCCAAAGAGGTTTTGGAATTAGATATCGAAGATGCAAAACTGAAAATTTTAGAATAAATAAAAACCTATATAAAATATGCCGCACCTTGGTGCGGCATAAATTTTTTCTTTTTTTGTACTAACGAAGTTTGTCGATGAAGCTGACTTTTTTCTTTCCGTTTTTATCTTTCTTGGTTTCCGTATAAATCGGTCCACGAATTCTCTTTGCAGAAGAAATGTAAATACCAGATACCATCGCATGTACTTCCTGTTTTGGAAGAAGTGTCTTGAAAACTTTATCATCACAAACAAGTCGCACGATACGGTTACCAACTTTTGCTTTAACGATAGGTACTCTACCGATTTTTGCCATGAAATTAGCTCCCTCATAAACAGCCTTTGGTAAACCTGCTTTTTTCAGGCGCATTTTCTTCATATCGATAATATAGAAATCCATTGGCTGTGCAGAACGATCAATATCTTCCTGACGTTGCGCGGTTTTCTTTTCCATTTTCTTTCCAAAAATAAGGAAGAAGATAGCCAGCGCTGCCGCTATACCAAATACAACAATTGTAACTATTAACCATGCAGACATGATCAAATCTCCTTTAATGAATAATATACGTCACATTATTCTACACTATTTTGCTTCTTTAATCAATGTGTTGAGAATATATTTCTCTTGAACTTCGATATGACGTTCAATCTCCTTGCAGGCAGCTTTTGCATTATTCTGTTCAATCGCTGCGATTATTTTCTTATGTTCTTCCACAATCATCTCTTTGTTCTTCATATCTTTGATGTATTCAAAGCGGTAGCGGAAGATATGTTCCTTCAGCTGATGAAGCATATGCACCAGACGGTCATTCTTCGTAGTAAGGTAGATTGCTTCATGAAAATCAACATCCTGCTTGGTGATTTTTTCAATATTCTCTTCTTTTATTGCTTTTTCAATAGCTTTATTCAAATCTCGCATCTTTACGATGTCCTCAGAAGCAGCATTTTTACAAGCAAGCTCGCAGGCAAGGCTCTCTAAAGATTTTCGGATTTCAAGAACCTCTTTCAGATCTTTTTCATTAATTGGAGCAACCTCTGCTCCTTTTCTGGCGGTCATAATAACCAGACCTTCCAATTCCAGTTTGCGGATAGCTTCCCGGACCGGAGTTCTGGATACGCCAAGTTCGTTGGCCAGTTTGATTTCCATCAGCCTTTCTCCAGGTTTTAAATCTCCGGTAATAATAGCTTCTCTAAGCGTTTTAAAAACGATATCTCTTAATGGAATGTACTCATCATAGCTGACTTTTAAATTTACCATACACTTCTCCTTTAAATAACTCTAACCCTTGATTGCACTCTTCTTCTGCTGCGAAAACGCCAAAAACGGTAGGTCCTGACCCACTCATTAATGTCCCCAAAGCTCCCGCAGATTTTAGTTTGTCTTTTATTTCCTGAATCTGTGGATATTTAATCAAAGCCGCCGGTTCTAATACATTTCCCATTCCCAGAGATACTCGTTCCAAATCCTGCGCCCCCATTGCGCGGATAATCTGGTCAATATCCGGATGCTTGATGTCGAGATTCTTATCCAGCTGTTCGTAGGACCATTTTGTCGAAATACCAAAGTTTGGATTGATAATGCCAAGATAGCAATGAGGCATATCTGGCAGCTTCGTCAGTTCTTCTCCTATGCCTTCTGCCAAATAAGTTCCTTTTCTTAAGCAAAATGGAACATCCGCACCCAGCTTTACGGCAAAGCGGTCCATTTCTTTGGAATCAATTTCCAACTCGAAAATCTCATTCATCAGCTTCAATACCGCTGCTGCATCCGTGCTGCCTCCCGCCATTCCTGCTGCAATTGGAATATTTTTTCCGATGTCGAGGCGTACTGCACCCGAGATGTCATAGGCATCCATAAGCATCTTTGCCGCCTTATAAGCCAGATTTCTTTCATCGGTCGGAAGGAAAGGTTTATTCGTCTGAATCGTTATCCCTTTTTCCTGTTTCCGGACACATACCTCATCATATATATCCACGGTCTGAAGAATCATTTTTACCAGATGATAGCCGTCATCTCGTCTTCCTGTTACATCCAGTCCGATATTCACTTTTCCATAAGCTTTTGTGCAAGCCTGATCCATTGTCCAAGTACCTTTTTCGTAATGCAACTTGTTGACAAGTTGTGTATATTGTATACAAAATGATACATTTTTTCAAGGTGGAATAACAAAAGAATGTTAAAATAGTCTTGATTATCTTTACTTTATAGACAAAAAAAGATAAAATCATAAAAAGTTAATATGGGGGAAAGTTCGAAGTTTCTATGAAATTCAGTAATTGTATCGCACCTGGGAAGCCATAAATCACCAATACTTCGAACGTAATGATAAATGAGCGTATTTAATATTATTTCTTTGTTCGGCGGTTTGGCCATGTTCTTGTATGGAATGAGACTCATGGGAGACAGTTTAAAGGAAGGTTCTTCCGGAACATTAAAGGTTGTTATGGAAAAAGTCACCAACAACCCTGTTAAAGCATTTTTTTTGGGTCTTTTGATAACTGCCATTATTCAGTCTTCCACGGCCACCATCGTAATTACTTCTGGTTTG
>JAKSRL010000126.1 GCA_024403635.1 Lachnospiraceae bacterium
TTTCCACCATTGTAGAAGAAATAACGTACATTATATTTTTTGAAAACCTTTAAGATTTTCTTGTAATCTGTTTCATCCTCCTCTGGGTCTGCTATTTTATAACGGCAAGAGCCTAATTCTGAGGATGGAGTATTCTGTAAAAGGAACAGCTCGTCAGCATCTTCTTTTGACATATCAAAAAGACGTTCATTTAAAACTCCAATAATACCGAATTCTGCACCATATACATTCGTGATTTCTTCTGCATCCAAAGCCGTACGGATTACCCCATAAGCACTGGAATTGATTACAGATGTAGGACCGCCAGATTGAGCAAAGATGCAACTTCCAATTAATTTTTCTGCCATACTTTTACCTCAATCAAGCCTTTCCGTTGCAGCCTAAAACGTCAACGATTTTATGTGCAACCATTGCTTTGATTGCTTCTCTTGCTGGTTTCAGATATTGTCTTGGGTCAAAGTGGTCTGGATGAGCATCCATATATTCACGGATACATGCAGTCATAGCAAGACGTAAGTCAGAGTCAATGTTAATCTTGCAAACAGCCATAGAAGCTGCTTTTCGAAGCTGATCTTCTGGAACACCAATAGCACCAGGCATATTTCCGCCATGCTCATTGATTGCTTTTACAAAGTCCTGAGGAACAGAGGAAGCACCATGCAGAACGATAGGGAAACCAGGAAGTCTTTTTTCAACTTCTTCCAGAATGTCGAAACGAAGTTGAGGATTTGTTCCAGGTTTGAATTTATATGCGCCATGGCTAGTTCCGATAGCAATTGCTAAAGAATCACAGCCAGTTTTTTCTACAAATTCCTGAACGTCTTCTGGACGAGTATAAGAGGAGTCTTCTGCCTTAACATTAACTTCATCTTCAATCCCAGCTAAGGTCCCAAGTTCTGCTTCAACAACTACACCGTGGTCATGCGCATATTCAACAACTTTTCTTGTTTCAATTATATTTTCAGCCAGTGGAAGACCGGATTTATCAATCATAACAGAGGTAAATCCTCCATCAATACAGCTCTTGCAAAGTTCAAAACTGTCACCATGATCTAAGTGAAGACAGATTGGAATATCGTTTTCAATCAGAGCAGCTTCTACCAGTTTTACAAGGTAAGTGTGGTTTGCATAGCTACGTGCTCCTTTAGAAACCTGAAGAATCAGAGGAGCATTTAATTCCCCTGCTGCTTCTGTAATTCCCTGAATAATTTCCATATTATTTACGTTGAAAGCACCAATGGCATATCCGCCTTTGTATGCTTTTTTAAACATTTCCTGTGATGTAACTAATGGCATATCAAATTCCTCCTAAATAATATATTACAGCTAATTATATACAGTTTTTTTTCTTTATTCCACCTTATTTTAAAATAAAGGAGAGAATATATTTGCCCAGCAGGAAGCTCGCCTTCGCCTCGCTGTCCGTTTTCGTCAAATGGACCCGTCTAGTTTAAAATTGCGGCTAATTCGTAAACGGTTGCCGCAATCCGAAACTATCCGTACCCATTTGGCTCATTTCGCGCAAAAAAAGAGAACCGATTATTCGGTTCTCAACAGCTTTCTTATTAAGCTCTTTCTACTTTACCAGATCTTAAGCAGGAAGTACAAACATGCATTGTTTTAGCGCTGCCGCCGGTAGTCTTAACTTTAACAGACTTAATGTTTGATTTCCAAATCTTGTTTGATCTTCTATGTGAGTGACTAACTGCATTACCAAAATGAACGCCTTTACCACAAATATCACATTTTGCCATATTAATTGCACCTCCTTTTTAAGAATGCTTTGCTTTACAGCACGTCCAATATTCTAACAAATAAAAAACAGATTTGCAAGCAAAATTTGCAATATTGAACATTTTATGAATTCTGATATTTTTATTTTATTTTAGATGGTTTTAGTTTATAATTCACTGATAAATTACAGTGAGGACTGTGTCTTTATTTTTGTATAATTAATTATGAACGGAGGCCTAGTATGAAAGGTAATTATTCTACGGATTTCGGAAGAATAGTAGTTGATAATAGTGTTATTGCTAAAATGGCCGGACTTACTGCTGTGGAATGCTTTGGCATCGTAGGTATGGCAGCGTTAAGTAAAAGAGATGGCATTGTAAAACTTCTGACCCGAAACAGCATTGCGAAAGGCGTTAAGGTTGAAATAGAAAATAACGAACTTTTTATAGATTTCCATGTAATCGTTGCATATGGAGTTTCTATTGCAACGATTTCTCAGAATCTGGTTGATGCTGTGAAGTATCAGTTGGAGCAGGCTACTGGTTTTACGGTTAAAAAGATCAACATCATTGTTGAAGGTGTTCGGGTTATTGATTAAGGAGGAGATTGCGCTATGTCAAATTCTATTGATGCCAAAACACTGAGAATGATGTTTTTGGCAGGGGCAAAACAATTAGAGTCAAAAAAAGAATGGATTAACGAACTGAACGTTTTTCCAGTTCCAGATGGTGATACAGGAACTAATATGACGCTTACGGTAAGAAATGCTGTTAAAGAATTAGAGAAATTACCATTAAGCGCTTCTATCGCTGAAGTTGGAAAAACCATTGCTCAGGGAACCTTAAGAGGAGCCAGAGGTAATTCTGGTGTTATTCTTTCTCAGCTTTGCAGAGGTTTTTCAAAAGAATTAGAAGAAGTCGAAGAGATTGATAAAACCGTTGTAGCTTCCGCTATGGACCGTGCAGTAAATACTGCATATAAAGCTGTAATGAAACCGAAAGAGGGAACCATTCTTACGGTTGCAAAGGCTGCCAGCGCTAAAGCGCGGGATCTTTTAGCTGAGGAAATGGATCTGGAGCAGTATTTCGCACAGATCAATAAATATGCGGAATTTATTTTAAGTAAAACTCCAGAGATGCTGCCTGTTTTAAAAGAAGCGGGAGTAGTAGATTCTGGCGGACAGGGCTTGGTTGAATTTTTACATGGTGCTTTTGATGCGTTCTGTGGAAAAGTATCTGAAGAGGAACTTTCCTTTACTGCACCAGTAGTAGAGACGGCTGCTCCTTCTACAAGAGCTATTGATACCTCTAATATTGAAACTTCCGATATTAAATTCGGCTATTGTACAGAATTTATCATTAATCTTGAAAAAGAATTTACTGAGCAGGACGAACAGGAATTTAAAGATTTCCTGACAGCGTTAGGTGATTCTATTGTCTGTGTGAATATGGATGATATCGTTAAGGTACATGTGCATACCAATCATCCGGCTCAGGCAATTGAAAAAGCCCTTACGATGGGTTCTTTATCCAGCATGAAGATTGATAACATGCGGGAAGAACATAATGAGAAGGTTATTAAAGAAGTAGATAAAGTTCTGGCGCAAGAACAGGAAAATGTTACGGAAACCTTCAACAGCGCTCCTCGTAAGGAATGGGGCTTCGTAGCTGTTTGTGCGGGAGAAGGAATGGCAAAAATCTTTAAAGGCATGAGCGTTGACGAAGTAATCGAGGGTGGCCAGACCATGAACCCGAGTACGGAAGATCTGGTAAAAGCCGTTAATAACGTTAATGCCGAGAATGTATTTATTCTTCCGAATAATGGAAACATTATTATGGCTGCCAACCAGGCGAAATTCTTATGCGAAGACAAAAATGTTATTGTCATTCCAACAAAGACTGTTACTCAGGGAATTAATGCAGTAATTAATTATGTTCCAGCACTCTCAATTGATGATAATACTCAGTCCATGACAGAAGCTGCTTCAGAAATCAAAACGACAGAAATTACTTATGCAGTTCGCGATACAGAAATTGATGGAAAAGTAATTCATACTGGAGACTATATGGGAATCGGCGATGGCCATATGCTTGCAGTAGGACAGGAGTTAATTCCTACCACAGTAGAAGCAATCGGTGCTATGATCGATGAAGATACGGAACTGGTAACGATATATTACGGTGAGGATGCTACGGAAGAAGATGCAGAGAGCATTTCAGAACTTCTGGAAGAGCAAGAAGCCTTTGAAGATATTGATATCGAAGTAGTGTATGGTGGACAGCCAGTATATTATTACATTATTTCTGCAGAATAATTTTTCACTATGGAATTAAAATCTCTTAAAGGAATCGGTGAAAAAACTGAAGAAACTTTTAAAAAATTAGATATTACATCGGTGGAAGAACTCTTGGAGTTCTTCCCCCGTGATTATGAGACGTTTTCTCCGCCTACCATGGTCAGAGAAATCGGTTACAAAACTTTTGCCACGGTTCGTGGCATTTTTTCTCAGAGTCTTTTTCAAAGACGGGTTAAAAATCTGACCATAACTGCCGCACAATTTAATGATGAAATTGGTGGCAAAATAAAAGTCACCTGGTTTAATGCGCCTTTCATGAAAGATGCGGTAAAGCCTGGACAATTATATATTTTAAGAGGCCGTGTAAGCCGAAAATATGGCGTTTTACAGTTAGACCAGCCGAAAGTATATCAGCCGGAAGAATATATGAAATTGATTCATCAGATGCAGCCGGTGTATTCTTTGACCAAAGGAATCACCAATGCGCTGATTGTAAAATCTGTCCGTCAGGCACTGGAAACGAAATGTTTTAACCAACTGGATGAAAACGATTTGATTCCGAAATCTGTAAGGGAAGAATATGGGCTTTGCAAGAGAAGTTATGCCTTTTCCAACCTTCACTTTCCTCAAAGTCAGGAAGCCTTCCAGGAAGCAGCGTCCAGAATGTCCTTTGAAGAAATTTTCTTATTTATTCTGGCTATGAAATTGAATAAAGTCTCTGTTCGTCACGACAGTAAGACTATTATTACGTTTCATAAAGAAACGAAAGATTTCATTTCTAATTTGCCATATAAATTAACCAATGCTCAGCAGAAAGTTATTGAAGCAGAGGCTCTTTCTAAGAAGCGACAGCTTGAA
>JAKSRL010000127.1 GCA_024403635.1 Lachnospiraceae bacterium
TGTCAATTCCCCATCGTAATTACTGAAAGTCACAATAAGGTCCCCTCTGTCAGAAAGATAGCAGTTCGTATGATCTGGGTAAAGATGTCCCAGCTTCCGCACCTCTTTCTCCATTGCTGCAAGTTGTTTATAATAATCGACTGAAGGATTCTTTACTACAAGTTCACCATCTGCCACAGAACAAGTGATCCCGTACCTGGCACAAAAGCGCACGCCCTCTTCTATGTTTTTTACATAAGCTGAAATATACATAATCGCCCCTTTACAAACATTCACCGCCACAGGATACGGTCGATCACATCATCCGCATCCAGCTCAACGGTATACTTTTCTCTGGAGTCACTGATACTCACTTTGTCCGCATTCGTAGTCAGCGTAAGAAAAGAGCCGTCTTTGCGGTAGATCTTCATCGTCTCCCGCGCCCGCTTCAGAACCGTTTCCGGATCTTTCATTGCCGTCATGCGCTCAGCATCCCTTTCCGAAAGTCGGAAATGCAGATCAAATAACTCCCTTGACTTCTTTAACGGCTTCTTCAAGAGATAACCATTTCTGTCATAAAACCTGTCACACGTTACCGCATTTTCCCGTACTTCTGAAAAGAGCCTTGGCATCTGCGGCTCCAGCGCATCCATCTCGGTGCCGTTTTTTACAAAAGCAAGGACCTGCAGAAACTCCTCATCAGAAGCTTCCGCACACACGCCCCGGCGAAAGCGAAACTCATCGTCACCGGCATATTTAAAATAATAATCAAAGTTCAAACTTTGCATATGAATACCTTGCTGAATTACGCCAGATTTCGGGTTTATCTTCTGTTCTTCATTTCCCTCTTATATTCATCAACAATATAATCCGGTCCGTTCATCCACAGATCCGTTGACTCATCAAACAGCATCTCTCCGGTTTTCGAGACCATGAACCTGGAATAAGCCTTCTGTTTTGAAATCTTCCGGTCTTTTGCAATAATCTCCGCAGCCATTATTGCCAGAACCTGCATGCTGTATTCATACGGACTAACCCTCGTCATTCGGCACTTATTTTTCCAGCCCTTTCGCAGCAAATACTCTTCCACATCAGAAAGATTTGCTTCATCTCCCTGAACATGATACTCTTCGTAACAATCTCTGATGTATTCGTAGAAATCAAGCTGTCTGAGCAACTCTTCGCACTGTTCGGCTGTCAGGTCATACCTGATCTGCAGGAGGCGGAAAAGCCTTGCCTGAATCAAAAAAATATCTCTTTGATTTTCTCTGCGCATAATATCCCCTTACAAATCGAAATTGATTGCTTTGAGATACATCATACTCCGCCCGTGATTCTGCTTTTATCGTAATTCAGCAAATCTTCCACGCTGAAATCCTTCGGATCCTCCACATCATCACTGTTGCAAAGGAGCCAGGTGCTGACATTCTTTACAAACCATGGTTGCTTTTTTAACCCATTATAAATCCGTCCAAATCTTCCAAAATCCCGCGGATCTCCATTTCCTCTATATTCACGGTTTCCGTCAATCTGTTCAACCTGGTAACCATACTGACCGAAAACATTATCAAGCACCGAATAAACATGTTCCATTGGAAACTCTTTGGCTGACGCGATTTTCCCCTCATCCATTTTTATTATCATCTTGATCATGAATTTTGTCTCCGCTATCAGATATTTTTGACAATAAATCATCTGACAACAAATCTGATAACACTTCTTTACGCTCTTTTAATTTGCTGACATCTCCTGAAAAAATATCTGTAAATTTATCATCGCCTGCTTTTCTGCGCAAAACTATTTCTATTTTTTCTGATTTTGTTTCATCCAACTCATTCCCTTTTAATAATGTCATTGGTTTTGCTTTTTCCACTACCACAAAACCCAATGTAGCACTAACACTACCGGCAGCTAATGCACAGCGAATTCGATTTTTACTAAAATCCTCCTCTACAAAAGTATCGGTGCTTAACATTGACATAATGGAAGGCAGCGAATTGATTTTTCTTCTTACAGAACCCTTAACATCTCTTTCGCTTTGATTGCTTTTGCAAAAGTCAAAGTCGCTTTCTTGCAAAGTACCTTCAAGACATTTTTCAAAAAAAGTTGCTGCATCAAGAACGGTGTGAACTCCGGTTAAATGCAGATAATTGTCTTCATGCGCAGATATGATGTAATAGCAATTTTTTGTAAATGCCGAAGAACAAATCAGGTATTCGTAATCCACAGAATAACTTTTGTATGCGCCCGCACACTGAATCACCGATTCCTTAACTCGTTCTTTAAAGCTCTTTTGCTTTATCATTTATCCTCCAACAACATAATAGAAGGATGACCAAACAGCCATCCTCCTAAATTTTTCACAGTTTATTCTGCAATGGGAATGGGTTTTCGGTCTCCATCCCGACCACTGGAACAAGTTTAAGGTCTTTGTTCCGACCGTTCAAGAGTCACCTCTTCAACTGATGTAAGTATAATCCTGATTGTGCCACTTGTCAAATATCATTTTTCTCAGGTTTTCTCACATTTTTCTCAGGTTTTCTCACGCGGTTTCGCTTTTAATTTCGCCGCCTGTTTCGGATTCAGTCTCCTCGCTTACGCTGCCATCGTTTTTGTTCCCGCCGGCGCCGCCGTCATTGCTGTTATACAACTTCCCCCACTTGAGTCCCGCTTTCATTTTTCTGTTATATACCGTTACCATTGCCTCGGCGTATCCCATGGTTCCGCTTTTTCTTTCTTTGGCCGTTCTGCTGATTTCCTTGGCACTGACGGACCCCAGCTTTTCTTTGAAAATATCATCATTCAGGCTGTCGCCGTACACGTCGATCAGCTTTGCTATTCCTTTGAGCATTCCGGAAGCCAGAGAGTTAAGTTCCCCTTCCCATGTCCCGATGCATAGCCTGAGCGTCCGGTCCAGCACACGGTACTCGTACTTCTCATAAATGTATTCCAGTGAGGATACCGCACAGATACTTCCCTGCTGTTTTCCGGCAGCAACAGTCAGGCCATAGGATTCTACCAGGGACTTTATCGTGGTCTGCTCATCGTTCCCGGCCTCCACATTTACCTGGAAGATCTCATAGGAAGAAAGCGTTTTTACATATTTCTGCTGGTTCGCAAACACGTCCGCCTCGACTTCGTAATCCATGTCATCGTATACCATGCACCACACCGGCGTTTCCCTTGATCCTGAAACCGCCGCCACGATCTCTATCGTGTGCTGCCCGTTGAATACATAATTCATTCCGTCACGCCGACTGACCTTCACGGGATTGATCTGATACAGGTCGAAATTATCGCTGTTCTCGCCACGTGCTTCGCTGAAATACCTCTCTAAGAATTCTGGTTTCTGGAATAACGAGCTTAAAGAAAAGGCCGAAGCCTTCGGCGTGGCAGATCTGGCAAAGACTCTCACGAAAGCCGGGAAGAAATACTTCCTGCTCTCTCAGATCACATGGTGTGACGATGCCGATGACGCGGAAAGTGCAGCCCTGCTGAATGGTTTCTTTGAAGCCGAAAACTTCAACGCGAATCTCTCAAAGAAAAAAGCCATCACCATCGCAAGCTCTGGTAAGAGTCCGCTCTATTGGGTCAAATTCATTACAGACCGCGGCGTAAAAAACTGGAAGCCGGCTCAGAAATCTAAACTCCTGGTACCGGCAGCCTTTATCCGTCAGGTATACAAATATGCAAAATGGTATACCAAAGAAAACGGCCTGAGCCTCAAAGCCCTGAAAAACGATACCAGGAAAGTGGAATCCATAAAGGAAAGATTCAAATAAGGGTAGAATCTGCTCAAAAAATGCCTTGTCAAATCATGAAAGCAAAATTCATATAGTATCGCTGTATACGTTCCTTGGGGCAGTCCAATTCATGCTTTCCGTTATAATCCATAAGCACTTCCCTTCCTATTTCAAGCTCCGGCAGCACCTTCTGATTCTTTGAATCCTCCATCGTAAGCTCTGTCAGCGCAAGTGCCTTTTCCAGAAAAACAGTTTTCTTTTCCGCGTTGCTGTCAAACCTTACAGCGCGTTTTACCTCATTTCCGATATTAACCATTTGCTCAGGAAGAGAAAGGCGAAACCAGCTTTCTTTTACCACTGAATTCATTCACAGATCACCTCAAAAAACCATTCAGGTCACAGCGAGTCACGAATCGGAAACACAAAACACATAATCAAAGCTCAAACTCTGCATATGAACATCTTACTGAGTTATGTCAGGTTTGGCATTTCATATTTTGCTGAAAGCTTAATTCTAATTATTTCCTGTTCTGTATCAGCACTCTTCTCCATCGTCATTTACCCGAAACCAAGCAAACAAACACCCTTGCCATCATCACCCCGATCACCGCTCCCAGGGTATTGTTGATGATGTCATCCCACTCAAACAGCCCCAGCCCAAAGATCAGCTGAATAGTTTCCGTTGCTATGGTAAGCACCAGTGCTGCCACGATCACCATCCAAGTCTTTTTAGTGATAAGCGCCATGGAAAACCCGAAAGGAACGAACAACAGAATGTTCAGCACGATCTCTCTTCCCAGGGAAGCATTCCCGGCAAACCATGCCTTATAAGACCAGAACAGTTCCAGCTGTGGTTTTTGAGGATTCGGTACACGAAACAATACCGTTGCGAAAAGAATAAGCAAAACGCTTACCGTCAGCAGGATGCTCCCGAGTCTTTTCAAATTAAGCTGTTTCTTTTGCATCTCCATACAAGCAGTATCATAAGATATTCC
>JAKSRL010000128.1 GCA_024403635.1 Lachnospiraceae bacterium
GCAGGTGGAACGACCATCGAAGTATTTGAACGGATGTTGACATGGTCCATGGATAATGTAAAAAGATATTTGGATGGAGAAGAACCACTCTATATCGTTAATAAATAGTGGTTATGAGTCGGAAAAGATGAAAATATAATAAAAAAGGGAGCGATTGGCTCCCTTTTAATTTTTTATTTATTTTTCCGCCGTCTTTGGTTTTTTGATCAGAATTGCCAGAATTAATGCTACAACAATTAATCCTACGTTAACCAACAGAATCAGTGCGTATGAACCAGATGCATCAAAAAGCTTTCCGGCAAGAGCAGAGCCGAAAGAAGCAATCAGCAAGTTCATATTGAAAATAGAGTAGTTGGTTGGATAATTCTTTAAACCAAAGAATAAGCTGGTGAAAGCGGAAATGGTTGGAGTAACAGAACCGAAGCTAAAACCTGTAAGAATATAGGATACCACCAAAATACCAGTGCTGTGGCTCTTAATAGACCAAAGAATCAATAACATGCTACAAGCGAATAATACGCCGCCAATGATCATGGTAAGGAGACGTCCTAATTTATCGAAGAGCCAACCAAATACGATACGTCCGATTCCATTGAAGATAGAAATTAAACCAACGATAGTCGCAATAGAACTCATCTGAGCTGCGGTAGCGTTGCCTCCTTGAATCCGCATCGCTTCCATAGCCATAGGAGAACCCTGAGAGACAATAGCGAACCAAGCGGTAGAAATCAGAACTGCCCAGAAGAAGAACAGCCAGCAAGAAGGTCTCTTCAGCATCGTGATGGTATTGATTTCTTCGTAGCTTTCTGCTTTTTTCTTTGCGGCTTTCTTTGGTACAGGAGCTTGCCAATCATCAGCAGGACGGACGATAAAGAAACCAGCAATTGCCATAACAACACATACGATAATACCGAAGATCAGGAAGGTGCTTCTCCATGCAGGGCTTCCGTCGGAAGGGGTTAATGCAGTAAAGATCTTTCCAATAATGAAACTTCCGATTCCGTAGCCCATCAGAAGCAGACCGGAAATCAGACCCTGTTTGTCTGGAAACCATTTTCCTACAGAACTCATGACTGCATTATAAGCAAAGCCCGAAGCTAAACCCGCTAAAATACCGAAGCCTAAATACAACATAAGCAAAGATTGGGCACGGCTGGATACGAAAAATCCAAGAATAAACAGAACGGCAGACAGCCAAAGCAAAATCTTAGGCTGGCATTTTTTTAGTAATAAGCCACCAAAAAATACGCCCAGACAGAAGCAGAACATAGTAATGGTAAAAGTAAGGGATAATTGTGCTTTCGTCCATTCTGGATACATGGCAGCAATTGGAGAGGACATAACAGTCCAGGAATAAACCATTCCGGCTAATAACAGAACAATAACGCCAATAATAGCGTAGACCCAACGGTTTAGGGATTTTTTCATTTATGGAAACTCCTTTGATGTAATAAAATTATGTGATAAAATGTCGTTGGAGATTATAACACCAGTTAATAGGTGTGTCCACATTTGGAAGGAGGAACCAATATGAATATATGTGTATTTGGTGCAGCTAGTACTGATATTGAACAGCAATATATAGATGACGGCGAAAAGCTGGGTTATAAATTAGCAAAAGCCGGACATAATCTCGTTTTTGGCGGAGGAGATAACGGCCTTATGGGGGCTGTAGCCAGAGGAGTAAAAAAAGGTGGCGGAAAAATCATTAGCATAGTGCCGAAAATGTTTAAAGGGGATACGGTAGAAACTCTTTTTAAACAGTACGATGAAGTTTATTACACGAAAGATATGTCTGCCAGACAAGCAAAAATGATTGAACTCAGTGATGGTTTTGTAATTACTCCTGGTGGCATTGGAACTTACGAGGAATTTTTCGTAGTTCTGGATTTAAAACAGCTCGAAGTTATCCGTAAACCAATTGCCGTATTGAATTCTCATGGATATTTTCATGCATTGGAAGCTATGATGCATATTGGCTTTGAAGAAAAATTTATGAGAGAAAACGCTCTTTCTCTGTATAAATGTTTTGGTAGTCATGAAATGAGAGCTTTAATCAAATACTTAGAGACGCCGGAAGAAGATGATAATATTCCGGTAAGCGGGTATAAATACGGTTGATAAGAAACAGAAAGCGGCAGAAAATCCTGCCGCTTTTAAAATGCATTGTAAGATTATTTATTTGCTTCCTGTTCTTTTGCAGCGAGAACTGCTTTTGCTAACTGATCTGCGCAGCTGGTTCCTTTACCACCACAGTCATTGCCTAACAGTTTTGCAGCAATGTCGTCAGCACTCATACCATCCACTAAAATAGAAATTGCTTTTAAATTTCCATTACATCCGCCGAAAAATTGGACATTACGAATAATATTATCGTTAATATCAAAAGCGATAGCCTGTGCACAAGTGCCTCTGGTTTTATATTGATATCTCATGTTAACCTCCAATAATCTTTTCTAATGCCGGTATTTTATCACATAGTTTTATTTTACAAAAGCATATTCCGGATAAAAACTCTCCGAAATGGCTGAAAATGCTTGAAAAATAAAGACTTTTTGGCAAATACCCCTTGCAAATATAGGAGAATCGGTTATAATTTGTCTGTAACATATAGTTTAAGTTTTGAGCGGACCCGAAAGGGCCCGCTCAATTGCTGAGAAAGAAATCAAAATGAAAATCGAAGAGAGAACAGAAGAACTATTAAAACCGATTATTGAAACCATGAATACCGTTCCGGACGAGGAAGGCAACTGTCACGTATACGAAATCGTGGACGTAGAATATGTAAAAGAAGGAAGCGACTGGTATCTGAGAGCGTACGTAGATAAAGAGGGCGGAATCAAAATTAATGATTGTGAGGCCATAAGCCGCGCTTTAGAGACAGAATTAGATAAAGCCGATTTTATTGCAGAAGCTTATATTTTGGAAGTGAGTTCTCCGGGACTTACCAGAGCCTTGAAAAAAGAACGGGATTATGAACGGAATAAAGATAAACCGGTAGAAGTTCATACCTACAAGCCAATTGATAAATGCAAAGAGTTTATCGGAGACCTGAAAGGCTGGAATGAAGAGAATGTAATTCTTGACGTAGGAGAAAAAGAAGAGGAACTTATCGAAATTCCGAAAAAGAGTATTTCTGTTATCAAACAATATTTTGAATGGTAGTTAGTAATTTGCAAAACGCATACAAATAAAGGAGTAAAACTATGGCAAGCGAATTAATGGAAGCATTGGAAATTTTAGAGAAAGAGAAAGATATCAGCAAAGCATCTATTCTCAGCGCTATCGAAAATGCATTGGTTACCGCTTATAAGAACCAGTACAAGAAAAAAGAAGATAGCATCTTAGCAGCAGAGAATGTATTTGCAAAAGTTGATGAAGAAACCGGTGAATTCTACGTTTACGCAGAGAAAACTGTTGTTGACGAAGTAGAAAACGGACTTCTTGAGATTTCCCTGAATGATGCAAGAAAAATTTATCCACAGTGTGAAGTGGGCGAAGTTGTAAGATTAGCAGCGGAATCTAGAGAATTCAGCCGTATTGCAACACAGAATGCAAAGAACGTTCTGATGCAGAATTTACGTGAACGTGAAAAAGACAATGTTTACGAAGAATTTCTGGCAAAAGAAAAAGAAATTGCAACAGGTGTTGTTCAGAGATTTAATGATTCCAGCATTACCATTAACTTAGGAAAAGCAGATGGTATCTTAAATGAAAATGAACAGGTGAAAGGAGAAAGACTCCGCGCCGGTGAAAGAGTAAAAGTTTACGTTTTGGAAGTTAAGAATACAAAGAAATCTCTTCGTATTCTTGTATCCAGAACCCATCCTGAACTCGTAAGAAAACTTTTTGAAAATGAAGTAGCAGAAGTAAAAGACGGCACCGTTGAAATCATGGCAATCGCTAGAGAAGCAGGTAGCCGTACGAAGATGGCTGTATGGTCCAACGATCCTGACGTTGATCCTGTAGGTGCATGCGTAGGCATGAATGGTATGCGTGTAAATGCAGTCGTTGCAGAACTGAAAGGTGAGAAAATTGACATTATCAACTGGTCGGATAATCCAGCTATTTTAATTGAAAATGCCCTTAGCCCAGCAAAGGTTATTTCTGTATTAGCAGATGACGATGAAAAAACAGCAACGGTTATCGTTCCAGATTATCAGTTGTCACTGGCTATTGGTAAAGAAGGACAGAATGCGCGTCTGGCTGCACGTCTTACTGGATTTAAGATTGATATCCTTAATGAAACTCAGGCAGCAGACATTCTTGATGAAATATATGAAGGCGACTATGAAGGAGCAGAAGAAGCAGAGGGATTCGAAGACTCTGAAGTTCAAGTAGAGGGCGAAGAATAATCCACGCAGGAAGGAACAAACATGTCAGAAATCAGCTTGCCGAAAGATAAAGTATTTATGCAGCTTGGACTTGCTACGAAAGCCGGAAAACTCGTAAGCGGCGAGTTCACGGTAGAAAAAGCAATCAAAGAAGGCACAGCGTTCCTGGTAATTGTAGCTAAGGATGCTTCTGACAATACAAAAAAACATTTTTCTGATATGTGCGCTTATAGAAACATTCCAATCCGGTTTTATGGTGAAAAAGAAAACCTTGGAAAATGCGTGGGCAAAGAATTCCGGGCAGATGTTGCACTGACAGATGAAGGATTTGCCAAAAGTATATTGAAAAAGATTG
>JAKSRL010000129.1 GCA_024403635.1 Lachnospiraceae bacterium
GTTGGGTCATTCGTCCAATGACTCTCGTATGGCACGTTATCAGCCTCATCAAATTGAACATCAACCGCATTACCATTGGCGTCTAGGTGGGTATTAGTATTTGTAGCACGGTTATACACCTGGAACACCCCTTTATCCTCCAAAGGAAAAAGAAAATCGTCGGTCTCTATTGAAAACAGTTCTTTCATTACATCAATCCTTTACATAAAGGAATTGCTCGATAAAGTCAGCATAATCATCGCGGAGTGGCAAATCATAATCTACCTTGATACCGCGGCGGGTAGTAATTACATCCTGCCCAGTAATTGGATTATGTCCGACCTTTTCGACGGTATACCAATACAAGCCCATACCACGCTTCTGCCATGCCGGAAGCTTATCGAAGTTGATTCCATTCTGGAAAAGCAGTTCATTCTTATAGGCAATTGACTGCCCTTCTAGGGCTTGAGTTGCCTCATTTACAGAAGCACCTTTCTTCCGGAGCATCCAATAACAGTGAGCATTCAGAGCGTTGCGGTGAGCATCCTCCTGACGCCAGCGGAAATAATCCTTTACCAAAGCCTGGTTGGGCAGCGGAATTATTCGGCAATCAAAGATAGCCTGTTGACCAAGCGCCATTGAAAAAGTACTGCTGGCTACGCCTGCCAGGAGAGAATTGAACTTTCTGACTTTTCTGCCAAAAGTATCCTCATCCGGGTGGAAAAGCAAAGAAATCTCATCGCTTTCTGTGAAGCCGTATACTACACGGAAGCCATAGGTCATTAGGGCCTTTACGGTGTCAGTCATGAGGTCACGGAACTTCTCATCAAAAGGAGCCTCAAACTTGCAGACCTCTTTCGTAAGTCTGGTAAAACGATTGCCGTCCAATCTGGCCACCAGATACTCGCCTGGAACAATAATCTGGTCGAGAGACTGCTCGTAAACTCTCATTTTCTTATCAAGATCATCAAAATTCATTTATTTTCCCTCCATTCAGAGATAGTCATATTTTCTCCGTCATTCGCGACAAAGTAGAGTTCATCGAAGCCTTCTGAGTAACTGGGGAGTTCCAGCTTATTAGAGGTAGCGGCGATTGCCTTTGCCGGTATCTTCGCTTTACCGGAACGGAGATTATTTCTCGCAATACATGCCTGCAGTTTCGATTCCATGAAGTAACCAATAATGTGGAATCCATTCGCCTTTGCAACCGAAATATACCGCTCCCGGTCAGCTCGTGTAGGATTCGTGTTGTCTACAACAAATGACTTACAGTTAAGAAGGCAATCTGAAATTAGTTCTTCTTCTCGATGGCGGGTTCGGAGAGTATCCAGATTGACATGGGTCATGTCAGAAAGATGATGCTGATAAAAAGTACTCTTTCCGCTGCCCTGGATACCCATGAGAATGACAATTGTAGGTTTTGTGTCCATCCAAATACCTCCTTTTCAATCTAGCTACACTTATTTTATATAATATAGTGCGTGTTTTCAATCCTGCTTATGCAACAATTCAAATGCCCACTCTTGATTGATCACAACGGACTTGTCTGCTACAAGTGTTTCTTTGAAAGCATCTGCAATATGCTCATAAAACTCCTGATTGAAAGCAACGACACCCCAATCTTGCTCACCAGTGTCCACCGCAAATTCAGTCTCACCATCAGAACGCCTATCAAACAGGAACTCACCAATCTGAAGTTCCGGATTCTTCTCCTAAAGGTTTGCGAGAATAAACAGCTTCATCAATTCGATGATACGATCATCAAGGCCGGCATCCAAAATCATCAGCTTTTCGCGGAACTCATTCATTGTGCCAACAACACGATTCCGGTAGTCTTCATCCGCATCAACGATATTGCCTTCATTATCCCTGTAGAATCCTTGCATCATTTCGATCGCCTTTTCCTGATCACCGAATACCAGATAAATCATCACATGGCCTTCCATCTGATGATACAAGGTAGTGTAGTTCACATTGGCGGTATTACCGCAATGGGGACAAGTCCACCGGAATGCTTCTCCAGAGCGAACCTTTTCTTTCATGTCCGGATCGAGTACTGAGTGCCATTGGGGACGGTTCCTATTGACAACTTTTGAGTCGTAGAATAATATGCAAACATAAAAGATGGACTCATATTCTATCAAAATATGAGCCCTTCTATGTAGAACCACGCAATATTTGATAGAATTGCACCCTTTTGCACTCCTCTAACCTAAAGGGGTCCATTTTTGGGGGAAGGGTGCATTAAAGCAAAGCATGTGTTCTCAATAACCGGGGTATCAACCGAAGGTAGTGATGTGTGTCAATCGGAACCGTCCCCGTTAACAATACAAGTTTGAAACTAGCCAGTTATTTCAGAATTTCAAAATAGGTCACAGATTCGCCTTTAGGAACCTCACCAAAATTCGTAGAAAAACGCACTCGCATCTTGTTATCAAGGTTGATAAAGATGATTGGTTGCCGGTATGTTGTTGTTCCGGAGGAAACCTCGCTATGCTCAAACGAGATACTTGTAACAGTTGCCCCAAGAATACTATTAAGATCATCAACCGGGATACATTTGTCAATTTCCATTTCGGGGAATGGATTTGTTCTAGAATAAATATTTGGATTTCCTTCGATAACCAATACTCTGTCTTCACTGCAAATATACAACTTATCAGGAAACGAAAATTTGTTTCTCCCAATCGGCATGATACTTTCTGCAGTGGTACTAAATGACAGAATAGAGGTTATTCCGCATCCAATAAAAGAATCCCACAGTTCCAGGTCATTGTACGGAAGTTTTTTGTGTGCTCTATCAACTATTTCATAAAGAGCATAATAAATATTTTCACATTCATGATTGTTTTCGCAGCATCGCTGGTAACTCTCTTCAGTACCGATTGCTTCAAGAAGAGAATCCCATCGCTTCTCATCACCGTCTGCGCCGGCTTCAAGTAATAACTTTGCTGCTAAGAATATGAACTTATCATATGAAGAATAAACAAGGGCGTTTACACAGCTTAAACCATATTTTTTGACGTCAAATCCGGAATTAATGAAGAGTTGCGTTATTATTGGAAAGTTATTTCCATGTTCTTTGTAACGGTAGACCGCAGTCAGGATATTTTCGCCGTATTCACCGACTATATTAAGGTCAACGCCATCGTATATACGCTGTTGGATTTTTTCATAATCAGGTTGATTGGCTCTACATAACCGTAGCAACTGATCTTCTGATTTTCCAAATTTGTACTCCGGCATATTTTTCCACCTTTCTATGTTTAGGTCCTATGGAAATACTAATACAATTGATTTCCTAAAAAACGGACTGAATCGTGAGTGATGGTGTCAACCGAAGGCAGGGATGTGTGTCAATCGGAACCGTCCCTGTTGACAATATGATTATTTCAACCGAATATAGCAGGTGGACTTTCCGGCACCTTCACGCTTCAGTTCGCCGGATGCAACCATTTTTCTCAATGCGCCTTCTATAGAGCTTAAGCTAAGAGCGGGACACTGCTCTCGGATATCCTGCTTGGTAAATCTACCAATCCTATTCATAGCAGCTTTGCGTACCATATCAATGGCAGGCAGCTTTTCTTCCACGATAGCAAACCTGTCTGCAAAGTCTTTATAAGCGGCCAGAATGGTGCCCAGCAGATATTTAATGAACGGCACAACATCCTCTGTTCCATCATGCCAACCGTGCTGCGTCCGGTTCAGAGCGTCATAATACAAGTCCTTATTCTTTGCAATTTTGGCCTCTAAGGAGATGTATTTACCAACATAAAATCCGCTGCGATAGAGTAGCAGTGTGGTCAGCAGACGGCTCATTCTGCCGTTGCCATCGTTAAAAGGATGAATGCATAGAAAATCATGGATGAAAACCGGAATCGCAATTAATGGTTCCAGCTCCATGTTCCCAATTACTCGGTTATACTCTTCGCAAAGACGATCAAGTGCCTCCGGAGTTTCATATGGAGCAAGAGGAGTAAAGAGAATCTCGTTGTGCCCATCCGGATATGTGGCACTAATATAATTCTGTACATTCTTTGTTTGTCCTGCCATAGGATTATTCATATGACTGTACATAATCTTATGGAGCTGAAGGATATAATTTCTTGTTAAAGGAATTGCATCGAAGCTTTCATGAATAATGGACAGTACATCACGGTATCCTGCGATTTCCTGCTCATCTCTATTCCTGGGAGTAGTCTTTTCCTCGACCAGCTGCTTTATTCTTGTATTCGTGGTTACGATGCCTTCAATCGCATTGGATGCCTCGGTACTCTGAATCCTTGCAATCTCGACCAGCTTTTCTAATTCATTCGGTCGTTGCTTCAGATAAAGCTCCTGCTTTCCTGCTTCCTTGTAGATTGCGGCGATAAGCCCCAGGACTTCGGAATCCCACTTCATTTCACGGATGGCGGTATAATTAAATGTCCTCATGCCCTTAACCTCCATTTCATTCCCTTATATTATAGCAATAAATAAGGGCAAGTCAACAACCATAATATAATTTCCCCTTAATTACAACCTAAAAATAAGCGAAAAGCCCACCGAGCGTTTCTCAGTGGGCTTGGCTCTAATATGTCATGCGCTAATGGTTACTTTCTGCAACTCTGCGAATAGGGGTTCATAATTGCACTTACGCAATTCTTTGATTTCTTTTTCGTGGTGAGATGTGGCATAGTCTCTGATTTTT
>JAKSRL010000013.1 GCA_024403635.1 Lachnospiraceae bacterium
ATAATTGGTTTTATAGTTCATTTTGAAACAGTTAAAAATGTTACTGCTTCATCAGGGAACTGTTTTAGTTGTTTTTGTCATTTCTCTGGCATTATTCTGCTCCGTTGTAGTGGCAAAATTTATCGGCTGTATTCTCCCGATGTTAGCAACAAAAATTGGCTTTGACCCAGCGGTTATGTCAAGTCCGTTTATTACAACCATTGTAGACGCCCTGACCTTATTAATTTACTTTAATTTAGCTTCCGCAATATTACATATCGTATAGTTACCTTATGGAACGAAGGCCGAAATATACCAACAATAAAATAGATTTGCCGGAAGGTTCTACGGTCAGCCGTAGAACTTCTTCCAGCGCTTCCCACAGGGATTCTTCCAGAGAATCGTCCTTACGGACGGCCCGTAAAAGACCGTCTTCTGCTTCTGCTTCTGCTCCAACCAGAAAAAAAGGTTCCTCTGCTTCTGCACGAGGAATCGCTGCCAGAAAAAGGAAACAAAAACAACGTCAGATGATGCTGGTTGCAGCCGCTGCCGTGCTGATTCTTCTTGTAGCCATCCTTCTGATTGTGGGTACGCCAAAAGTGCCGGAAGCGAAAAATCTGACCATAAAATCTACCGACAACTCTCAAGTTCTTACCTGGGAACGCAATGGAAAAGAGATTGCTTATGAAGTCTACCGGAAAGGCAGCGAAGGCGATTTTTCTCTGGTGAGAACCATCGAAAAAAATGACGCTACGACTTATACTGCAGAATCTTTAGACAGTGCAACTCTTTATAAATATAAAATTGTAGCCGTAAAAGGACATAGAAAATCAAAGGGTGTTTCTATTGAAGATCTTACCACCCCGGTGATTGCCACAAATCTTTCAGCCAGCACGCAAGTTGAAAAATCTCTTACGATCGTTTGGGAGGACGCCCAGAAGGTCAATGGTTACGACATAAAATTTGGTTCTGCCAACGATTTAAGTGATGCCACAACAACGACGGTCAGTCTGGACGGCATTACAATCGATGAAACTACAGGTCTTCGCAGTTACACTTACTACGATTTGGAAGAAGGAGCGATTTACTACTTCTCCATCCGGAGTTTCTGTGATAAAGACAAATATTCGGACTGGACACCAATTGTTTCCGCCCGAGTTACCAGAGCGATTGATATGAGTGGTATTGATCCTGCCGCTCCTATGGTTGCGATCACCTTTGACGATGGGCCAGATGGTTCGGATGTAACCACACGGATTTTAGATGCCTTTGCAGCAGCCGGTGGCCATGCTACCTTCTTCCAATTAGGGGATCATGTAGAGGCTCAGCCGGAAAAAATCCAACGTATGGTGGCAGAAGGTCATGAAGTCGGCAACCATACCTACGATCATACGCATATGAATGCAGCGGTAACGAGTGATGATATTATCCGCGCCAACGACTCCATCGAAGCAGTCTGTGGCATAAGACCTTATTCCTTCCGTTGTCCGGGAGGAGAATCTACGGATTTAATTGTTGACACTTGTATTTCGGAAGGAATGTCAGTATTCCATTGGAGTCTAGATACCAGAGATTGGTCCAGCAGAGATGCGAATGCAGTAATTGCTGAAATAAAAAATAATGTTCAGGATGGCGATATCATTCTGATGCATAATATCTATTCTTCCACAGCAGAAGCGGTAGAACAAATTCTTCCATGGTTAACTGAGCAGGGCTATCAATTAGTCACGGTTTCTCAATTGATTCAGGCGAAGAACGGAGAGCCTCCTCTTCCAGGAATCACCTATAAAAGAGCGGATTATTCCTGGTAAATAGGCCTTATTGCTCTTCCTCGTCTTTCCTCAAATATTTCTTAAAGAAAAAAATCTGAAACGGAATTGATATTAAGAATGTCAAGGTATCCGCTACTGGTTGCAGCAACTCAATACCCGTAATTTTGAGAATCGGAGGCAATATAAAAGCCATCGGTATGAAAAAGATACCTTGTCTACAGGAGGCCAGAATGGTTGCTCCTAGTGCATGTTTCAAGCTTTGATAGGTCTGATTAACATAGGTTGAGTAGGCCATAAACGGAAGAGACATGCTTAAGAAAATAAAGGTCTGGCTTCCGATAGCGATTACATCTGGATCATTCCGGAACCAGGTAATAATCTGCGTCCGGAAGAAAAACATACAAATCGCAGAACCTACTGCGATAATGGTTCCCGCAAGGCAGCAAGCTTTAAAGAACTTACGTACCCGCTGTTTCTTTCCTGCTCCGTAACAATAGCCTGCAATTGGCATATATCCTTGACCAATTCCTAAAATAACTCCACGAATCAACGTATATACTTTATTTGAAATGGTAATAGCTGCCACGGTTGCATCACCATATGGCATTGCGCAGTTATTCAGCACCGCAGAAGCAATGCTGGAAAGGCCCTGACGGAACACCGATGGCGCGCCAGTCTTAACAATTGCCAGATAGTCCTTTGCAGATTTACTGATACTCCGTAAATTGAGAGCAACAATACTCTTCTTTCGTAGGAAGAAAAACAACATTAACACAAAGCTCAAAATTTGGCCCAGCATGGTTGCCAAAGCTGCGCCCTTAATGCCCATATTCATAGAAAAAATAAAAATCGGGTCTAAAATAAGATTCAAGATTCCACCGGAGGTCATACCAATCATAGAAAGGGTGGTTTGCCCAGATGCTCTTAAAATATTATTAAAAACAAACGCACCACACATAAACGGAGCCGCAATCAAAATATACTGCGCATAATCTAAGGCATATGGAAGAACCGTGTCACTAGCGCCTAAAATTCGGATGAACCCAGTTTTGAATATCATTCCAAATAACATAATCATCATACCCAGAAGCACACTGAAGGACACGGCAGAAGCCGCATATTTTTCAGCTTCTTTCTCTTTTTTCTCGCCTAAAGCGATACTGACAATGCTGGCCGTTCCCATCCCTATGCCATACCCTACCGCCTGAATAATCGCCATCAACGAAAAAACAACACCAACCGCCGCTGATGCACTGGTGTTAATTTGGGCTACGAAATAAGTATCCGCCGTATTATAAATAACTGTGATTAATTGAATGATTACTGTTGGAATAGATTTTTGAGCTAACAGTTTGCCAATAGGTGCCGTCAACATCAAGTTTCTTTGTTCATCGCTCTTAGATTCCAAAATCCACTACCTTCTTTGATTTAATTGTCATTTATTATAGCACGAATGAAATGCTTTTCTACATTGAAAATGCATAATCACCAAAAGTCGAACAAGGCGGTGTTTCGGGACTGTCTTGCGATCGTCATGTGCATTCGTGCAAGCACGATGCACTTTCCTCGTCGCTGACGCAAGAAACCAGGTCTTCTGACCTGGTTTCTTCTTTATATTCACAGTTTTGTTACATTTGTCGCTTGTGGACCCTTCTCGCCTTCGATTAAGTCATACTCTACTACATCGCCTTCATCTAAGGTTTTGAAGCCTTCCATATTCAGTCCTGAAAAATGTACGAAAACATCTTTTCCTTCTTCGTCACAGATAAAACCATAACCTTTTTTACCGTTGAACCACTTAACTGTTCCTTTTGCCATCTTGAATTTTCCTCCGTTTATTATATACATGAAAATGAGGGTAAGCCCACTTATCGATGAAATATATCATTAGAAAAAACCAGTGTCAATAATGCAGATAAAATGCGGTTATTCATTTATTCTATGCCCTATTTCACCAACGTCCCTTCATAGCATTCAAGAAAACATCACCGATAACTGCAATATCTTCTGCCGTAAAAGCTAATGGAAAATTGTCCGAAAACAGTACCTGCGCATTGGCTGGGAATTCCTCATCCGGAGCCCAAAAAAGTACTCGAATGGTAAGGCCTGGAAGGATATCAAAGTCGTATGCCGCATCGGCTCCACTAGGCAATTTCCCATTTTCGCCTCTGGCCTCTTTCGCACCAATGCTTTCCATTCCAGCCTTAAATCCCGGAATATTATGGCCATAAGTTCCTGCCAGTCTACTGATGCATCTTCCATGGAACTGACGCTCATAAACCGGTCCCCAAGGCATTTCCGGATAAGAATACATCTTTCCCGTACTTAAAGCAGAAACGCCTTCCATACAGTAACGAGCCAGTAAAATGCGGGTATAATCCGCTGTTGGCGTACCATCTTCAAAGGAGGTCTCCATATCCGGGAAAGTTAGAGTTACGGTCCGATTAAAAAATGGAATCGTAAACTGTCCGTTCTCATATTTGCACCCGGATTTCTGGGACATCTTTTCCGGATCCATGGTCTTAAATTTTTCCTGATAGATACGGATTGGGTTCTCTGTTTTATTGTTTATTACTTCCATATTCCCTCTTTTCTTCCATTAATCGAACAAGGTAGCATCTGTATGCGGAATAAAGCATGCAGCCAGTAATTCGTCCATATAGCCTGGATAAGTAGATAATTCCAGATAGGTCATATTATCTGCAATATCAAATACCTTTTGGGTTGCATCGTTGCTTAACAGCATCGCACAGGCTCCCGTAAGGGAAGAATTTCCGATGTAGCTGTATTTTTCCAATGGAAGCTTCGGCAACATTCCGATGGAAATAGCTTTTCCCATATCAATTCCGGAGCCAATTCCTCCGGCAATAATTACTTTATCAATACAATCCACATCCATATCCAGAGATTTCAGCATCGTCTGAATTGCAGAGAAAATCGCACCTTTGGCACGGATAAAGTTATCCAAATCCGACTCGGTTAACGTCAGTTCCGAGCCAGAAGCACTCTCTTGCGCTGTAGCTACTATATATTCGCCACTTCCAATTTCTTTGTCATATTTAATTCTAGGACTTTGTCCAACGAATTTTCCCTTGGCATTGATTGCTCCACTTTTAAACAGTTCGCTGATAATGGAAATCAAGCCACTTCCACAAAGTCCTGCAGGTTTTACGGAAGTTTCTGCATCCTTTCTTCCGCCTAAACCGTCGGAATTTCCTCCAATAATGGAATACTTCGGTTCGTAGGTTTCGGGATCCAGTTCTACGCTATCAATAGCGCCTTTCGTAGCTCTCATACCGCAGGAAATATCGCCGCCTTCAAAAGCAGGACCAGCACTGCAGGCACAGGTTAACATAAAATCACTGTTTCCAAATACTAATTCTCCGTTGGTTCCCAAGTCGATGAACAGAGTCATTTCTTCTCCATTCCATAACATGGAATCCAAAGTACCGGCGGTAATATCTCCACCTACATAGCTTCCTACGTTTGGAGCAAAAACAACTTCTGCTTCTTCCTGACCCGGAAGACCGCAGCTTTTTGCCGTGTCTCCGCTTCTCTGCAGGAATTCCGGAACGAAAGGCTCTAAACGGATGGATTCGCCGTTCGCACCCAAGAATAAATGCTCCATCGTCGTATTACCGGCAATTACATAGCGGGTAATATCTTTTTCTTCTTTCCGGCTTTCTTTTAGCAGGCTTTCAATCATTGGAAGAATAGTTTCTTCTCGGACTGCTCTGCGCAGCTTATCTACACCGCCTTCCTTTGTCTGCTGGATAATACGGTTGATGACATCCGCTCCATAACGAATCTGGCCATTGCCCAGACTAGCTTTTCCTAAAACTTTTCTGGTATGAAGGTCCAGCATAGCTGCCGTACAAGTAGTAGTTCCAATATCAATGGCAATCCCTACGTCCCCTTCTGCTGCCTCCACTTGAATATCCAACCCTGCGTTAAAGATTTCATTAATAGCATTCTCATAACGTTCCAGTTCTTCCGGACTGCTGATATCTGCCGTCTTAATATCTGCTTTAAAAGCTGCTGCGGAAGCCGGAATCCAAAGAGTCGCATCTCCCACAACTTTTGACTAGCAAGCCAATCTCCACTGGTCCTGATAGTCTTCTTCCGAAAGATGCGGGTTCTTTTCCATATCAATACTTCCTGCAATAATGCGGACGCGGCATTTTCCACAAACCCCGTTTCCAGAGCAAGGAGCATCGATGGAAATATTATTTTTCTGCATAAGCTCTAAAACATTTTCCCCAGCTTCTGCTAATACTTTTACATCTTTTTCATTTTCTATTTTAAATATTATCGTATACATAAATTCTCCTTATTATTCATCTAAGTGGGAATCTTTGCTGTCATTTATTTTACAAGGCTTCTTGCCTTGGTATTAGTCTTCAGTAAAACCAAATCTCTGCCTTAAACCGGCAATATCTACATTAAGAATGAGCGTTCCATCCTTCATGATTTCTTTTTCTATTTTCACTTCTTTTCCCGCCAGCATGTTTCGAACATATGCTTCTGGGTCATCGGTCTCCACCATCTCCACGGAAACATCCCTCATCTGGTTGCCGGAACACTGGTTGAAGATTTCCCGTATCATTTCGTATCTCATGTTCTCTCTTTTCTCATATGGGCATAGAGTTTTTTCTTACCCCAAAACATAATAAGGGGTCCTGTTAGCAGGACCCCTTAAAACTGAATCAAATTACATAATAGGATCCATTGTTAATGCTGGATGTCCTTTTTCTTCAAGGAATGCATATAAGCTTTCTGGATCTGTAGCAACTGTTTCATCACCGATCATATCTGTGAAGTTTTCAATTCCTAATACTTCCTGAGCTGTCTTGTTCAGACGGGATGCAATGTCATCCTTTAATTCCTTAGGCATCCAAACGATTCTTGCGATACCGCCTTCTGCACTAATGAACTTCTTAGAAGCGATGAAGTGACGTCCATGACCCATGAAACCAGGAGTCTGAACACCGCCACCAGTCATAGAAGCGAGTTCACCAAAGGTCATACCAGTAGGAGTCATACCTACATATTCACGGTTAACAATAACAACACCATTGCTCATTGGTTCAATACCGCAGATACATTCGAAGCATCCGCAAGAAGTCATAGGATCTTCGATCAGTGAGTATAATGTTACGCTTTCAATTGCGCCGTGGGTTGCATCAGCAACTTTCTTATCAACCTCAGTATATTTACCAAGTCTTTCATCCAGAAGGCCTTCCTTCTTAATAGGCTGTGAAGGTCCTGTTGGAGAAAGTTCATAAGTAGCTTTTGCATCTAACCATGAAACAGCACCGCAAAGTCCTAATCTTTCTGGAGTTACTACGCAGCAATGTGCTGGGGAGAAGCTCTGGCAAAGAATACATGTGTAGAACTCGTCAACGCTTTCATCGGTAAGGTTTGCAAGACGGTCATCTCTCATTCTGTAACGAGGCATAGCTGTTTCTTCAAGGAAAGCTTTTGCTTTATCAGCGTCTGTAATGAATGTTACCTGACATTTATCAACAACCTGACCAAATTCATCTTTGATCATACCGTAAAGAACTTCGCCGAAATCTTTCAGTCTTAAACCTGCTGCAAAAGCATCTTTGCTAACACGGATACGGAATAAGTTTCTCTGGCCTGTATGCATAACGCCTTCAATATAGTTGAACCATGCATGAATCTTACGTTCGATAACGGATTCAAAGTCAGGCTGCATCTTGCTGCCGTATACGTCAACTACTGTGCAAAGAGGCATACGGATAAGTTCTGCTGCATCTTCCGGAACATCCGGTCCGTCAATAACGATCTTATGATCTTCAACTGCAGCTTCATCTTTCATAGATACTAACTCACAAGTGATATTGTGGTCAGAATCGAATTCAACGTATGTATCATTCTTACGAATGATTTCACCTTCGAATGCTGCTGCAAAGCTTACAGGAAGCTTAACAGCTTTTGCTTTTACTTTAATGTTTCTAAGTGCTAAAGACTTAGGAGAAGTTTCTGCATGATCAAGAACGGATTCAAGAGCACCAGGAACCTGATTTTCGCCCAGGTCGATATCAACTACTACAGGGAATCCTAAAGCAATTGCGCCTGCACCTGCAGATACAACAACACTGTCAATATTTCCAAAAGTATTAACGAAAGCAGGAACTCTGTCTTTTGTATACTGAAGAAGAGCGCCGAGGTCACCAGGAGTTACATCACCGAAAATAAGTGCTGCACGGATAGCTACTGTTACAACATGGATAACGCTTGTTACATCATGTCCCAGAGGAACTACACGGTACTCTAATCCAGCTTTAACGCCTGCGCCGATAACCTGCTCGATAATATCGCCAACTAAGAATGTTAAGGTACCTTTGTCCTGAGAATCCTTTACAACTGCTGCTGCCTCTTCTGGTTTGTCAGTAGAACCGAGTACTACTGCAACGCCAGGGATGTCGCCGGTTACCAGAGGAACACCAAGGCTACGAATGATTGGATCTGGAACAAATCCGATTCCGCTTTCATTTTCATATGGCTGTGCGCCATCTAAATATTTAAGTCCTTCTAAAATCTCTGCGCCAACTGCTGTAGCAAGACCTGCATTTAAAGCTGCACCTAAGTCTTCTTCATGAGAAACTAATGATTTCATTACGTCTACACATGCAGGAAGAGTTCCTAAAGTTTCAACCTTAACACCGGTTGCAGCATAGATTGTTGGGAAGAAATATGCTGTATCAGGGAATGCGATTTCTTTGTCAGGGCCATATTTTGCAATCGCATCATTGACTGCACCTTCTGTAAGGCCAATAACAGCATCACTTCCGCCATAGATAAGATCTGTTAAAACGCTCATTTTTTTACCTCCATAAAAATTTTAATATAACGCAGGACATATCAGTCCTGCGTTTAAAGTTTAATTAAAGATCAAGGAATGAATCAGCATATAATGCATTATTCTTAATGATATCAGCTGATTTAATAGTTTCAACAAGACGACGGTCGCATGGATTTACGATTGCGCTTGTAAGTCCGCAATACATAGCCATAGCAACGGTAGTGCTGTCAAGGATTGGACGAAGCTCCTTTGGAGCCATGTTGGAAACGTTAGAAAGTCCCCCTGTTGACTTAAAGCCCATGTCGCTTAACTGTTTGATGAACTCTAAAACGTCCATCTGTTTGTCCTGCATTCCTTTGATAACCAGGAATAATGGATCAAACCACATATCTTCTGTAGGATCCATACCAAGTTCCATACCACGCTCAAGCATTTCCTGGCAATACATCATACGCTCATCGTTGTCAGCAGGAACACCTGCTTTAGAGCACAGTGCAATAACGATTGCATCGTTATCTGCTGCGAGGTCAATATTTTCAATTCTGTCGCCTGCGTCAGCTGAGTTAACGATAGGTTTGCCTTTGCTGCGGTTGTAAACAGAAATACCAGCTTCAATAGCTTTTCTGTTTGCTGTATCGAGGCAAAGAGGAACATTGTCAAACTCTGACTGGATTGTAGTAACAGCCCATTTCATAAGTTCTTCGCCATTTTTCTCAGCAGGTCCGATATTTACATGAAGATATGTAGCACCGGCATCTAACTGTTCTTTTGCTCTGGCAAGAATTGGAGCTGGATCCATTGTTTCCATAGCTTTTTTGATAGATGGTGAGATACAATGAATTCTTTCACCAATAATTACGAATTTTCCCATACTAACCTCCTATTTGAAATCCTTCATAAATTTAACCAGTCCGGTTGCGTCGTTAGGAGCAACAACGATTGTCCATCCTGGAAGTTTTTCTTCTAATTCACCCTTAAGGACTGCTGCCTTGCCAGGGATGATTAAAGTACGGCTCTTAACTTTGTTCTCGATGTCATACTCTTTCATGAACTTCGAGATAGAACCAGCACTGAATTTTCCTGCAGCCCAAGCTGTAAGTACGGAATATCCACCAGCATCAGAAATTAAGAAGTTGCAAGGAACGCCGGATCTTTCCAGTTCGCCGGAAACTACGAAATATGTAAGAGCAAAGTCAACGGTAGTAACACATACGCTGTTTTCATCTGCGCCGTTAAGAGGATACAGACCCGGTTCAACTTTCATTGGCTTCTGAGGGTCAGTGTAAATGTTCTGACGAAGTCCGAATAACGGAAGAGCCTGAGCATAGGTCATGCTGTCCATAAGAATGATTGAACCATATTTCAGTACGAACATGGAAGCTAAAGCTGTCTGCATAGCTACATCATCCGGAGCAACCTTACCAACGTTAACGATGGAAGGATAACCGAAAGTTCTGTCCTGATCTTTCAGAGCTGCACGACGAACCTGAATAGCGTTTGCATATGTATCTTTAATAGTAGCGCCGGTTACATCAAGAACAAGCTCTTTGTAACCTAAAGCTTCGATAGCTGCTGTAGTGTCATATAAAGCATCAAGATCTGGAGCCCAAACACCAAGAACAACGCCTGCTGCCTTAGCAACTTCTACCATTTCCTTATAGTTGTCAGGAGTTGCACCGTTTAAGATAGGCTTTTCTGCTTTGCAAAGCTCTAAAGCTTCTTTTGCAGCATCAACATCTTTGCAGTCCAGGATTAAAAGTTTTCCCTGTCCTTTTACTTTATTAACGAGGCCTAAGAAGGCTTCCTTTTCCGTAAACTTAAGGTTCAGAACTTCGGTATGCATTCTTTCACCGATACGTTCGTAATCAACTTTTTCAATTTCAGGAAGTCTTTCGTCTACGCAGCCAGGGCAAACGTTAACGCCGAAAAGGTTTCTGGAAACGAAAGTTTTGTCATGACGGAAGAGAACGGTTTCTCCGCCTAATATATATTCACATTCGCCTGCGCCAACTTTAACAGCTTTCATTGGAGGAGCTGTAGCTTCGCTTAATTTTGCAATAGCTTCGTCAGACATATGCGGACACTGTTCAATCTTTACAGAACCTTGCGCAACTTTCATAGCGAAAGCCATACATGTTGGATTTCCGCATTCTTTACAGTTTGTTTTTGGTGTAAGTTTGAAAATATCAATACCTTTTAATGCCATTTTTATTTTCCCCCTTCCTTACATTAAAGCGCCAACAAGGCGTGCGATTGTATCAACTGTCTTAGGGTGTCTTAAGATTACTGCGTTGGAACCACCAGCGATAACTGCTGCTGCGGTAGAAACTTCCATTTCAATACCACGCTCTTCTCTAGCACCCCACTCTGGGAAATCTTCCTCAGATACTACTGCTTCTTTTACAGACCATGCTTCGGAAGAAACAGGAGTAACGATTGGCATCTGAAGCATTGCATCGTTCTGTCCCAAAGCTGCTCCTCTTACTCTGTCTAAAGTAGAAGCAACATATTCAAACCCATAACCTGCTGCTGCGCTTCCTACGTTCATAACATAGTTTTCCGGCTGGATACCCATCTGGGAAATAAGAACGTTCAGCTGTTTTGCAAGGTTGATATCTACTGCACTCTCTGCAGAGATTTTCTGTTTATAAGCCATAACTGCTGCTGCTGCAATGCTCTTATAGCTTTCTTCTCTTGCAGATATGAAAAGAACATTTTTACCTGCTAAAGCTTCTGCTACTTTTTCAAATAACTGGATATCTTTTTCAATATTTTTGCATCCCTGGATTGCAAGAGGGCAATCGATAGCATCTGCTACTTCTTTTGCAACTGCTACACAATCTTCTACCGACTTGTTTGCGCCGTTTGGATCAGCTCCATCCAGAGTTAAAACTACGAAATCTGCGCCAGGCATTTCGCTTGCCTTCTTAGCGATTGCACCAATTCCTTCTGCACCTGCATAATACTCAGCGATGCCAGGAACTGTCATATCAACACCGGAATCAGAAATTTCTACACCGATGGCAACTTTGTTCTTTGCTTCACCGTCGAAAGTGTACATTGGGAAAGTATTTCCGCCGCCCAATGTTACTGCTTTGTCCCCAGTACCAATTGTTACTTCATTGATAGAAGCATTAAATGTCTGCGGGTTTCTTTTAAAAGCCATTAAAGTATCCTCCTTAAGTATGGTAAATTTATAAATGTTTTAAAACCGTATGGTTTAATGACAAATTAAGAAAAAAGTTTCTTTGCAATTTCGTTTACTGCAGCTCTTGCCGGGTTGTCATCTGGTAAAGTACAAGTAGCTTTTCCATCGCAGTCATATTCGTATACGCCTTCATCTTGTGGGACAACGCCAATCAAGTCCAGATTGTATTTTGCAATTTCTTCTTTTATACCGTCGTTCAGTTCTCCGTTTGGAGCACGGTTTACAATCAGCACGATTTTTTCCTGACCCAGTTTCATTTCCTGACAAAGTTCTGCGATTCTGCCCACCGCCTGAATTCCTCGTCTGGAGCAATCGGAAACTAAAACAATCAAATGAACGGAAGGTAGAATTCCTCTGGAAATATGTTCCATGCCGGCTTCATTATCTACAACCATATATTTGTAGTTTCCTTCCAGTTTCCGCAGCTGAGCCGTCAGCAAATCGTTTACGAAACAATAGCAGCCTTTTCCCTGCGTACGACCCATAACAATCAGGTCGAAATCATCTTCTTCTACTAAGGCAGTATTAAATTTATAGTCTAAATATTCCTTCTTGCTCATGCTTGGAGGAATCGGTGTATTGTCGTCCATCTCGGAAGCAGCGATAATCTCACGGCATTCTCCCAGAGTCGTTTCTACTTCTACGCCTAATACTTCATTCAGGTTGGAATTCGCATCCGCATCCACTGCCAGAATCGGGCCTTTGCCAGCCTTGCAAAGCCAGTCAATCATCATACCTGTGATTGTAGTTTTTCCAGTTCCGCCTTTGCCGGCGAAAGCAACAGTTATAGCCATTTTTTACCTCATCAAAAAATATTAAAAACAAATAAAAGTTATAAATTTGCATAATTACCCTATTGTTTATAAAAATTGTACTGAAAAAAAGCCGTAGAATCAAGAAAAACTCCCCTCTCGGGAAGTTTTTATTTTAGAACAATTATACAGTTTTTCCAAAAATCAGAAGAATTTTCAAAGAAAATGCCTTAAGCTTCTACAATGATGAGATTCTTAATAAAATCCATGGATTTTATGGTTCCAAAGACCTCAGTTTCTGTTCCTAACACATCGGTTAAGGTAATCTTATTTCCTTCGGTTTTTACATTGCTGACGTACTCGCAAACCTTCTCGCTCGTTCCGTTTTTTTCCAGCATTACGGTTGACAGACACACAATTTCCTCCTACTTCCAATACCGTTCGATTGCAATTTTTAAATCTTCTATGGCTTTCATATCGCCTTCGTTCACTGCCTCCAAAACACAGTGGTCAATGTGGTCTTTTAACAATTCCACACCGGTAGAATTAATGGCAGCTTCCACAGCGGAAAGCTGAATGAGAATTTCCGAACAGTTTCTTCCCTCTTCTACCATTTTCTTTACATGTTCTAAATGGCCGATTGCTCTGGAAAGCCGGTTGACAATCGGTTTCATTTCTTCGGATGTATGCTGATGAGCCATTATTTTTCCTCTTCCGCCTTTTTCAGGTTATTTAAAGCCAGCTCCAATAAGGCGTTTCCATCGCGGAAACTTCCTACTGCGTCATCAATCAAGAATGCTGCTTCGCTCTGACCGGATGCTTCCAGCTTATGGCAGATTTCATGAAGTTCTTCTGCATGGCTCTTATTATGCTCCAGCATATAAGTAATAATGGCAATCGCCTGCTGTGGGCTATCAAACGCAGTAATCGTTTCGTGAAAATGCTCGTGGGTATGTGAACTTAAATCATGCATTGGTTTTCCTCCCTGCTACCTGGTACATAAAATCATTGGATACATCACATTGTACATCTAGTTTAAAGTATTTAAATATTTTTGCAAGAACTCCGCTGCTAATCAGGCCATTGGAAACTCTTGCTGCTTTTCCTCGATGATGGTTATCGATTTGTTTCCGGCTCATACCATGGGCGATGGTCAAAACGCCTCCATCCTTTAACAGACCGGTTAACCTTTCTACTAAATCTACGCCACTCGGGAAATGAGGAAAGGCATTATAAACAACAATGTAGTCAAATTTTCGACCAAAGTCTTCTTTTTCTACGTCTCCACAAAGGAATGTTACCTCCGGAAATTTTTCTTTCGCCTTTTCAATCATTTTATCGGAAATATCGATTCCCGTAATGTCCTGATAGCCCCGTTCTTTGTAGAACTCAATCATTACTCCGGTTCCGCAGGCTACGTCCAGAATACTTTTTTCTTCTCCGTTTTCCTTTACCAGTCCGGCATTATCTAAAATAATATTAATAATTTCATCATTTTTGACCATGTCCGCATCCCAATGCGACGCCTGTTCATCAAAAAATTTCTTAATTTCCTGTTTATCCATTATTTCTGCCCTTCGTTTGGAGGATTTTTTTCTATCGGTTCTTTTTCATCCACAATTAGATTCTGGCCGTTGCGGGTTTCTGCTGCCTGCTTTTTCACCAAATTGAAAATCCAAGACAAAATATACATAATCAGAGGAACCATAATGGTAGCGAAAATGCTAGCCAGGAACAGGCCATGCGTATTTTCGTTTCCGGTTAAGGCCAATATTAAAGTGGTAAGGTATAATCCGGCAATAATCACAATTCCGATAATTGCCAACACCTGTTTCAATTTTTTATTCATCAGAGTAATCGTTCCATTTTCTCCCGGAGTTCATCCGAATAACCTACGGTAATATGGGTGTAATTGTTTTCCAAGAAGGAAAGAACCCATTCTACATCATGCTTTCTATTTCCTGCGATGGTAATTTTCGCTTTCGGACTCGTTACGATAACCAAAGAATATTTCAGTTTATTTTTCTTTACCAGAGGATTCCAGGTGCCATAGGAATAGGCCCAAACAACATTAAACAGCGGAATCATCCAAATACTATGCTTGCCGATATCTACGATATAGTTTTCTGTTACATGAATATTTCCAGCGCTGATCAAAAGAGAATCTCGAAGTTCCCGATCGATTTCGGAAAAGTCTTCCCCATCCAATCCAAACCGTTTCAGACGTCGGCAGGAAGGATGCAGATGTGGCAGGAAGATAAACAGAATATTGATAATCATATAAATAACGCAGAGAATCAGTACTGCGATAATCATACCTGCGATAATCATGGTCAGACCCGGACGGTAATCGAACTGACTAACTACAAAGCCAAAACTGATTTCTTTCAGGGCTTCATTGTCCCAGCCAATGTCCTTGGCAAACCCATTTAAGAACGTATCAAAACGCACGTCTCCGGTAATGAACCGAGCTTTCGCATCATACAATTCCAGAACATCTGCTTTTCCATTGGTTTGTTCGGATGGAATCAGGAAAAAGACACAAGAAGGACCATTTTCTTCATCCAACTTGTAATAATAAGACGCCTGTCTGCTCTGTTTGTTGGTATAGTAATCAAAATTACTATAATTCAAATCAGAAATGGATACATGAACATACTTGGCTCCACTCTTGTAAATTTTTACAATATCTTCTATGGAGCTAGCTGTCGGTGGATGAAATACCTGCTGGAATGGAGCAAAAACAAGAATAAGAACCATTACAATCACAATGATTCCCGGAAACAGCAGATTCTTTTTTGAAATGGATTTTATTGTATCCCGAATTGACTTGTTCATATAAGAAAGTATAAGTCAATTTGATAATTTTATCAACAAAAGGTATAATCAAAAATAAATGAAAATAACCTTATTTTTAGGAGGAATTATGGATTATATATTAAGAGCTACTGCTGCCCACGGACAGATTCGTGCTTTTGCCATTAAATCAACAGAATTAGTAGAATTTGCAAGAGTTCACCATAACACCAGCCCTGTTGCTACAGCAGCTTTAGGCCGTTTGTTAAGCGGTGGCGCCATGATGGGCATTATGATGAAGGGAGAAAAGGACGTTCTTACCCTGATGATGAAGGGCGATGGCCCAATCGGCGGAGTTACCGTTACTGCCGATTCCAAAGGAAACGTAAAAGGCTATGTGAATAATCCGATGGTTCTCATTCCGTTGAACTATGCAGGAAAATTAGATGTTGGTGCCGCCATCGGCTATGGAGAATTAACGGTCATTAAAGACCTGGGAATGAAAGAGCCGTATGTAAGCCAGACTCCGTTAGGCACCAGCGAAGTGGCAGAAGACCTTACTTTCTATTTTGCAAAATCGGAACAGACCCCAAGTGCGGTTGCTTTAGGCGTTCTGATGAGCACAGAAAACACCGTTGCTCAGGCGGGGGGATTTATTGTTCAGCTGATGCCGGGAGCATCCGATGAAATCATCGATGTTTTGGAAGATAAGCTTTCTAAAATCAAATCGGTTACGGAAATGATGGAAGAAGGCATGGGACCGGAAGAAATTTTACAACTGGTTCTGGGCGATTTGGATTTAGAAATCTTAGAAAAAATTCCTACACAGTTTCACTGCGGCTGTTCCAAAGAACATATCGCCAGAGGTCTGGTTGCTTTAGGCAAAGAAGAGCTCCAGAATATGATTGATGAGGGCCAATCCATTACCGTCAACTGTCATTTCTGTAATACAGACTATACCTATTCCGTGGACGAGCTGAAAGAATTACTGGAATTTGCCAAAATCAAAAGTGCAGCAAAAAAGGTAGGAATACTGGGAGAAGAAAACTTATAGATTACAGAAAATCATAACCTTCCCCTTCAATAACACCCTTTAAAATTTCATCCGAAATTTCACTATTCAATTTTAATACGACGATATTTTTTTCGTGATCAGGAAAAGCTTCCGCAACTTCCGGGAGCTTTTCTAATGCACCTTTTACGCGTTTTTCGCAATGTTGGCACATCATTCCGCCTACGTTAATGGTTCTTTCCATCTTCTGTCCCTCCGTTTGTTTTGTGTTATTTTTCAGTTCTTCATTTATTTGTTCTACGAATTCTCCAATGTCAGCAGAAATCATAGCTTTTGGTTTTCCTTCTTTGTATGGGTTATACAGATTCAGACGTAAGGCATTCATGACTACGCAAAAACTGGACAATGCCATAGCTGCCGCTCCTACCATTGGACTCATAGCCCATCCGAAAATTCCCGTATAAACTCCTGCAGCCAAAGGGATGCAGATAATATTGTAAATAAAAGCCCAGAATAGATTTTCTTTAATATTCAGCAAGGTTCTACGGCTTAAACGGATGGCTGCTGCAATATCCAGGATGGAGCTGTTCATCAAAACCACATTGGCTGCATCAATAGCGATATCTTTTCCTGCTCCAATGGCCATACCGATTTCTGCAGTTTTCAAAGCAGGAGCATCGTTAATTCCGTCACCACACATAATTACTTGGTTCTTATATCCAGCCCTTACGATTTTTTCCGGAACCGTCATTAATAGGCCTTCTGATTTTGCAGAACCGATTTCATAAGGTTTTTGCAAGGCTTTTACTACCATACCTTTTCCGCCTGGCAGAACGCCAGCTACAATATGCCGAATGCCTACCTGAGCTGCGATTTTTCTAGCCCGACCTATTTTATCTCCAGAAAGCATAACCACTTGAAGTCCTAAATTTTCCAGTTGACGGATGCCCTCTTTGCTATCTTCCTTTGGAACGTCGCTTCCCACTTCCCCTGTGGTAATGGTACCAGTTTTATCCAGAACGATAATTCCCGGCTTTCCGGTCTGTTCTAAAACTGCTGCTGTTTTAAATAAAATACCTTTTCTGGAGCCCACACCAGAGCCTACCATAATGGCAACCGGAGTCGCCAGACCTAAGGCGCAAGGGCAGCTGATAACTAGAACAGAAATACCTCTGGAAAGAGCAAAGGCCAAAAGGGAACTTCCACTGGTTAAAACCACTTCCGATGTTCCACCAATTAACATCCAGATAATAAAGGTCAGAACAGCAATGCCAATAACCACCGGGACAAATACGGCGGAAACCTTATCTGCAATTCTGGCAATTGGAGCTTTTGTGGCAGAAGCTTCGCTGACTAATTTAATAATCTGGGAAAGAGTCGTGTCTTCGGCGGTCTTCGTTTCGGTACATACGATGGTTCCGTCGGTGTTGATGGTCGGTGTAGACACTTCATCTTTTTCTTTTTTTAATATCAGTTCGCTTTCTCCGGTAAGGGCCGATTCATCCATTTTCGCCTCTCCGGATAAAACGATTCCGTCTACGGGAACGCTCATGCCTGGCTCTACAATAAAGATGTCCCCTATGTTGACTTCTTCTACGGGAACGGTCTTCAGTCCTTTCGTACCTTCCACTGGTACCAACGCAGTCTTCGGAGCCATTTCCATCAGGCCTTTTATGGCATCGGTGGTTCTTCCTTTTGAGATGGATTCCAACAATTTTCCGATGGTAATCAGCGTCAGAATCATTGCTGCTGACTCAAAATACAGATGTGGCAATCCCTGATTTATCGAGTCGCCACGAACGATATATTTAATAAAAACTACGAGACTGTAGATATAAGAAACGCCACTTCCCATGGCAACTAAAGTGTCCATATTCGGACCACCATGGAAAACGCCTTTGATTCCGTTCCTAAAGAATTTCCGGTTGATAATCATAACAACAAGCGCGAATACGGCTTCGATGATGCCGATAATCCGGCCATCATTTTGTCCTTTCGTCCAAGGAACCGGCCATCCCAACATATGAACTCCCATAGAAAAATACATAAGAATTAAAAGAAAAATTCCGGAAAAAATCAGACGTTTCACCAAGTGCGGAGTTTCGGTTTGTTTGAGAGACTTTTTCAGGTTCGCATGGTCTTCTCCTGCCTTCACCTTCTCTGCTCCGTAACCAGCTGCTTCGATAGCTTTAATAATTAATGCTGGATTTGCATCGCCTTCAATGATCATAGAATTGGTTAACAAATTAACAGCACATGAAGTTACTCCATCCACTGATTTTGCCGCTTTTTCTACTCTTGCTGCACACGCTGCACAGCTCATGCCTGTTACATTATATTTTTCCATAGTTTCACCTTTATATATTCTGTATTATACCATACTTTTCCTTGTATTGCATTTGTACAAAAAGTGCTATAATTATCTCACCATAAAGTAAGGAGGAATTTTGAAATGGCAAAAGAAACAGTAAAAGATATCATCGAAAGAGGAAGTATCCGGAAATACAGACCGGAACAGATTAAAGACGAAGAGTTGGATATGATTCTGGAAGCTGGTGTATATGCTGCAAGCGGAATGAATAAGCAGCCTGTAACTATCGTAGCCGTTCAGGACAAAGAAACCCGTGACTTACTTGAAAAACTGAACAAAAAAGCCGGAAACATGCCGGAAGAAGCCTCTCCATTCTATGGTGCGCCTACTGTATTGATTGTTCTTTATGATCCAGAAATCAGCCCAATTGCAATTTATGATGCAACTCTGGCCATGGGCAACCTGATGAATGCAGCCCATGCTCTGGATGTTGATTCATGCTGGATTCATAGAGCAAAAGAAACTTTTGAATTCCCAGAAGGCAAAGAGCTTCTCAGAAAATGGGGCCTTAAAGATACTTTAGTAGGCGTTGGTAACTGTATTTTAGGATACCGTGACTGCCCATATCCAGAAAAGCCTGCTAAGAGAGATGACATTGTCGTTTATGTAAAATAATTATAACGAAAAAGAGTCATTCGACTTTTCATCACGAAAAGAGAAAAAGCAAACGACAAAACTACGGTACTGACCCCCAAAGCTTAGACCAAGAATCTAAGGATTGGAGGTCAGTTTTTTTATGGTAAACTAGTATTACGAGGCGGCTGTTCTCATCAGATCTGCTAAGGAAACACTATCAAGATAGTCGTTGATACGCTTGTTCAGTTCATTCCACATAGGAAGAGTTCGACAATCTGCTGTTCTTTGACACCTTTCAGCATTGCACTCCAAACATGCAACCGGAGCCAAATCACCTTCGGTCAACCGTAAGATTTCTCCAATGGTGTATTCTTCTGGATTTCTAGTCAATCGGTATCCTCCGCCCTTTCCATGAATCCCTTCCACCATTTTTTGAGCCACCAGAATCGGCATGATTTTCTCCATGTATTTTAAAGAGATGCTTTGCCGTTCTGCTACTTCTTTCATAGCAATATAATTGCCTGAGCTATTTTCAGCAATATCAATCATTACGCGAAGTGCGTATCGACCTCTTGTAGAAACAATCATAAGAACACCTCACTTACTTGAATAAGAGTATATCGAATTTAAGATCTTGTTTTCAGCAAATCTTCCTAGGCCATCTCACCGCAATGAGCACAATCCTCACAAGCTGGGAAGAGACTATGGTCGTACTCGATTCCATTGTTATCATAATAATCCTTCACTGCCTTTTTGATTGCTTCTTCCGCCAAAACCGAACAGTGCAGCTTGTGTGCCGGAAGGCCGTCCAGAGCTTCGGTAACCGCTTTGTTTGTCAGCTTCAGTGCTTCACTTAGCGGTCTGCCCTTAATGAGTTCGGAGGCCATGGAACTGGATGCAATTGCGCTTCCACAGCCAAAAGTCTCAAATTTAACATCTGTGATAATATCATTGTCGATTTTCAGATAAATCTTCATAATATCTCCGCAGACAGGATTTCCTACTTCACCGATGCCGTCGGCATTTTCGATGATTCCTACATTTCGTGGATTACGAAAGTGGTCCATAACTTTTTCACTATATAATGCCATTTTTACCCCCTCATTCATTGAATATATGCGGACGCTTACCGTTTTGCAGGTCGCGCCAAAATGGAGACATGTTTCTTAGATACGTGACAACCTCAGTCACAGAACGAATGATATAATCAACCTCGGCTTCTGTTGTGCTTCTATCAATCGTTAGACGCAAAGAGCCGTGAGCAACTTCATGGGGTCTTCCAATTGCAAGCAGTACATGACTAGGGTCCAGAGAACCAGATGTGCATGCAGATCCGGAGGAAGCACAAATTTCTTTATCGTCAAGAAGCAGTAACAGGGATTCTCCTTCAATTCCTTCAAAACAAAAGTTTACATTTCCAGGCAAGCGATGGATTCTGTCACCATTCAGTTCACTGTATGAAATCTTATCTAACCCGGCAATCAGTTTGTCACGAAGTGGAGTCACCTGTTTGATAAACTCATCTATCCCTGCGCAGGCATCCTCAAGAGCTCGTGCCATCCCCATGATAGCCGGAATGTTTTCTGTACCTGCTCGTTTTCCGCGTTCCTGAGCTCCTCCGTTGATTACATTGGTTAACGCAATCCCGCGTCTTGCATAAAGGACACCGATTCCTTTCGGGCCATAGAATTTGTGAGCGGAAAGCGATAACATATCTATGTTCTGCTTTTTTGTGTCAATATTTAAATGTCCAACTGCCTGAACTGCATCTGTGTGAAACAGAACACCTTTTTCTCGTCATACCGCTCCGATTTCAGCAATCGGCTGTATCCTACCGATTTCAGCGATTGCAGACATGATAGTTACAAGGCAAGTATCCTCACGTATTGCGTCATTGACCTGTTTCGGTGTGACGATTCCGTTCTTATGTACATCCAAAAGCGTAATTTCAAAACCACGTTTTTTTAATTGCTCAAGAGTATGCAATACGGCATGGTGCTCAAATGCAGTGGAAATAATATGCTTTTTCCCTTTCTGTTCTCCGAGATTTGCAGCTGTAAGGATTGCCTGATTATCCGATTCACTACCTCCAGATGTGAAAGTGATCTCGTACGGATCAGCACCAAGACAGGCTGCGATCCTTGATCTGGCTTCTTCCAGAGCTTCTTTGGACTTTTGTCCAAAGGAATATAGGCTGGATGGATTACCATACAATTCATCCATATATGGAAGCATTGCCTCAACAGCGGCTTTGCTCATTCTTGTTGTTGCAGCATTATCAGCGTATATCATTGTTTTCTCCTTTAACGAGTAGCCTCTGGTGTTCTGTTGACGACCTTTTCGTTCGGCTCAACAGAGTGTGTCAACCAAACATTTCCGCCAATTACGCAATTATCGCCAATTACGGAATCTCCGCCCAAAATTGATGCGCCAGAATAAATTACGACATTATTACCGATGTCCGGATGACGTTTGATTCCTTTTACCAGTTCTCCATCATCACCAACGACGAAGCTCTTTGCTCCTAATGTTACATTTTGATAAATTTTTACATGATGCCCGATTGTTGTCGTTTCACCGATTACGACGCCGGTGCCATGGTCAATGAAAAAATGATCCCCGATGGTTGCACCAGGATGGATATCAACGCCTGTCAGAAAGTGACCATATTCTGACAGCATACGCGGCAGAACAGGTATCTTTTGGCAATACAACTGATGGGCAATGCGGTAAATGCTGATAGCTTTGAACGCTGGGTAAGTCAGAATGATTTCATCATAGCCTGTCGCGGCAGGATCTCCTTCATATGCGGCAACGATATCGCTTTGAAGGTTCCTCTTTATTTCAGGCAAAGACATAATAAACTGTTTTGCCTCTTGTTCCGCAGCTTCTTTGTCAGCAATTACATAATTCATCGCTCGCAGAAGCGACTCATAAGCTTGCCTCAAAGACGAATTTGGAGGGCAAGAGGAAGGGCCATAATGATAGTGATTCGGGAATAATGCGGCCCAAAGGTACTTGATGATTTCTTCGGATGTCTTTTCCATTCCGACATAGTTAAACTGTCCCAAATCAATTGAATCTAAACTATTTTCGATTCTTTCAAAAAAAAGATTCTCATCTGTTGTTTGTATTTTCATGTTCATATCTGATTAATCCTCAAAAAGTGGTGTGGAAAGGTAACGATCGCCCGTATCCGGGAGAAGTACAACTATCGTTTTTCCTCTGTTTTCCGGTCGCTTTGCAAGTTCCATCGCGGCAAAAACAGCGGCGCCGGAGGAAATCCCCACGAGAACTCCTTCCTGCTGGCCGATAAGTCTTCCTGTTGCATATGCGTCTTCATCGGAAACTGGGATAATTTCGTCGTATACATCGGTGCTAAGTACATCCGGTATAAATCCTGCGCCGATTCCTTGAATTCCATGAGAGCCGGAGATTCCAGTAGATAGAACAGCGGAGGATTCAGGCTCAACTGCTACTACCTTAACCGCAGGATTCATGCTCTTAAGATATTCTCCTACACCGGTAATGGTGCCGCCTGTTCCGACACCAGCTACGAAAATATCTACCTCGCCATCGGTATCGTTCCAGATTTCCGGCCCGGTTGTAGCTTTATGAGCAGCTGGGTTCGCCGGATTTACGAACTGACCCGGAATGAAGCTGTTTGGAATTTCTTTTGCCAATTCTTCTGCTTTGGCAATAGCTCCCGCCATACCACGAGCGCCTTCCGAAAGCACCAGTTCGGCACCATAGGCCTTCATCAATTGTCGGCGTTCCACACTCATGGTGTCAGGCATGACGATTATGATCCGGTATCCCCTTGCTGCAGCAACAGAAGCCAGACCAATACCGGTATTACCGGATGTCGGTTCAATGATTACCGAATCTGCGGTTAATTTTCCAGTTGCCTCGGCTTCATCGACCATCGCCTTCGCAACACGGTCTTTCACTGACCCTGCGGGATTGAAGTATTCAAGCTTAGCCAGGATTCTGACGTCCAATTTCTCTTGTTTTTCAATATTGGAAAGTTCTAGAAGTGGGGTGTTCCCAATGAGTTGATCTGCAGAAGTATAAATATTTTTCATTTTTATTTCCTTTCTATATGTCTATTCCTGACTGTACTGATTCATAGCACTACTCGATTAAAAAATATCAACTCGAGCAGATTATTCAGAATTATGCCTTATGTAGCCTACTTAACAGGTGGGTTGATTATAACGCTATTTACCTACCTGGTCAAGGGGTAATTCAAAAAATGAATGGTTGCTTTAGGAATTATCCATTGCCAGGTGATATCGAATAACAAACCGAATGGCCGGATTAAAAAGAAGTACAAAAAAAGAGGTC